>NZ_SMKP01000462.1:0-531 GCF_004349015.1 Nonomuraea diastatica | reverse complement strand
CCACGCCGCGCAGCGCGCGCTCACCGGGAATCGACCCGATCAGCGCGGCCAGCGCGTCACGGTCGGCCACATCGCAGGCCGCCACATCCACCGCGGCCCCAAGCTCCGACAACTCCGCCACCAACTCCGCGGTGCCCGGCGCCTCCAGCCCGCGACGACTGACCAGCAACAGGTTCCGAACGCCGTGCTCGGCCACCAGGTGACGCGCCACCAGCGCGCCCAGACCACCGGTCCCGCCGGTGACCAGCACGGTGCCGTCCGAGCCGAACACCGGCTCGCGCCGCTCCGAACCCCTGACCCGGTTCAGCCTCGGCACCAGCACCCGGCCGTCCCGGACCGCGGACTCCGGCTCTCCCGACGCGACCACCGATCCCACGGCGGCCCACGACTCCTGGCTGCCGTCGACGTCCACCAGCACGAACCGGCCCGGGTTCTCCGCCTCGGCCGCCCGCACCAGCCCCCACACCGGAGCCGCCGACACATCCACCTGATCACCGTCGTCAACGGCCACCGCGCTCCGCGTCACCACCA
>NZ_SMKP01000051.1:0-55810 GCF_004349015.1 Nonomuraea diastatica | reverse complement strand
CTGTCGGGCGGGGAGCAGAAGCGGCTCATGCTGGCGGCGCTGCTGCGCGGGCCCGACGAGATCCTGCTGCTCGACGAGCCGGACAACTTCCTCGACGTGCGGGGCAAGCAGTGGCTGGAGAGGGCGATCAGAGAGTCGGCCAAGACGGTGCTGCTCGTCTCGCATGACAGGTGGCTGCTGGCAGAGATGGCCGACAGGATCATCACGGTGGAAGGGCGCGGGGCGTGGGTGCACGGCGGCGGGTTCGCCGGCTACGCCGAGGCCCGCAGGCGCCGCGCCGAGCGGCTCGAGGAGCGGCGCGGGCGCTGGGAGGACGAGCGAGCCCGGTTGCGAGGCCTGGTGCACACGTTGCGTCAGCGCTCGGCGAACAACGACGCGCTCGCGGGTGCGTACCGGTCGGCGGTGACGAGGTTGGAGCGGTTCGAGCGGGCCGGGCCGCCCGAGCGCGCGCCGAAGGAGCAGAACGTGCGCATGCGGCTGCGCGGCGGCCGCACCGGCAAGCGGGCGGTCATGTGCGAGGACCTGGAGCTGAGCGGGCTGCTGCGGCCGTTCTCCACGGAGATCTGGTACGGCGAGCGCGTCGGCGTCCTCGGCGCGAACGGCACCGGCAAGTCCCATTTCCTGCGGCTGCTGGCCGGCGAGCCGATCGCGCACACCGGCGTGGCCCGGCTGGGCGCCAGGGTCACGCCCGGACATTTCGCGCAGACCCACGAACGTCCCGACCTGCGCGGGCGAGCCGCGGCCGACGTCGTGATGCGCGAGCACGCCATGACCCGCAACGAGGCGATGGCGGCGCTGGCGCGCTACGAGCTCGCGCCGGCGGGCGGGCAGCCGTTCGAGACGTTGTCGGGCGGGCAGCAGGCCCGGCTGCAGATCCTGCTGCTGGAGTTGTCAGGGGCGACGTTGCTGCTGCTCGACGAGCCGACGGACAACCTCGACCTGGCCGGCGCGGAGGCGTTGCAGCGGGGGCTTTCAGGGTTCGCGGGCACGGTGCTGGTGGTCACGCACGACCGGTGGTTCGCCGCCGACCTCGACCGCCACCTGATCTTCCGCGCGGACGGGGGCGTGCAGGAGAGCTCCGAGCCACGCTGGGACCTCTAGCCGGAGGCCGCGCGCTCCGGGCGCAGGGCGGAGACCGTCATGGCCTCGTCGACGGCCTCGGGCGACAACACGTGGTCGAGCACCATCACCGCGCACCCGCTGATGCCGGCGCCCGCGCCGAGCCGGCTCGGCTCGATGCGCAGCCTGCGGGTGGCGAGGGCGGTGGAGCGACGGTAGACGACCTCGCGAATGCTCGATACGAGCGGCCCGAACGCCTCGGCGACGTCGCCCCCCAGCACCACCACCGACGGGTTGAGGATGTTGACCGCCCCGGCGAGCACCTCGCCGATCCTGCGCCCCGCCTCGCGCACGGTGGCCATCGTCTCCGCGTCGCCCGCCCGCACCAGCGCCGTCACGTCGGCGATCGTCGTGACGTCCTTGCCGCGTGCCCGGAGGTCGCGCAGCAGCGCGGTGCCGCTGGCGACGGAGTCGACGCAGCCGGTGTTGCCGCACCGGCACAGCACGCCGCCGCCGTCGAGGACGGGGATGTGCCCGATCTCCCCCGCGGCGCCCAGCGCGCCGCGCAGGATTCCGCCGCCGGCGACGACGCCCGCACCGATCCGCGTCGAGATCTTCACGAACATCAGGTCGTCGAGGTCGGGGTAGGCGCCGCGGTGCTCGCCGATGGCCAGCACGTTGACGTCGTTGTCGACGAGCACCGGGACGGGGAACCGCTCGCGGATGATCGGCGGGATCACCACGCCGGTCCACGAGGCCATCACGCGGGCGCTCTCCGTGCGGCCCTGCGCGAACTCGACCGTCGCCGGCACGCCCATGCCGACACCCGCGACCATCGAGCGGGGACGGCCGCCGAGGAGCTCGTCCCAGGTGTCCATGAGCAGCGGCAGCACCACGTCGGGGCCCTGCTCCACGTCCATCGCGAACTCGCGGCCGTCGAGCTCGCGCCCGGCCAGGTCGCAGACGGCGACCCTGGTGCGGCTCGCACCGAGCGACGCCACCAGCACCACGCCGCCCGAGGCGTTGAACTCCAGCCGGACCGGTGGCCGCCCGCCGGTGGACGGGGCGTCGGCGCGCTCCACGACCAGGCCGCGTTCCAGCAGCTCGCCGACGCGCAACTGCACCGCGGGACGCGACAGGCCGGTCACCCGGCCGAGATCGCCGCGTGTCACGGCCTCTCCGGAGCGGATGAGGCGGAGCACCTCACCACTTGTGGCGAGGGTCGCGGCAGTACGTCGAGGCATCGGCTAAGTGAACCACATGGGGTTAGGTAATGAAAAGTCACCACTTTTTTATCTCGAATGCCAAAACTCAGCTTGTGTACGAACCAAACTCTGGCTATTGTCCGTTCTGTCCCTGCTTGGTAGATCATGGAGCCTTCAACCGTGTCCCCCCTCTCGACCACACCCGCCGAACACCCCGCGGATCACCCTGCCGTTCAACCAGGTGCGCACACCGCTGACCTCGTCGTCTTCGGCGGCACCGGCGACCTGTCCATGCGCAAGCTGATCCCCGCGCTCTACCACAGCGACAGGGACGGCCGGCTCTCCCATGAGTCCCGCGTCATCGCCATGTCCAGGGGCGGGCTGACCGACGCCGACTTCCGCGGCAAGGTGGACGCCGAGGTGCGCGACCAGGTGCCGGTCGACGACCAGGCCGGCTGGGAACGTTTCCTCGGCCGCCTGCACCACGTCTCGGTCGACGTCGGCAGAGACGCCGGTAGAGACGCCGGTAGAGACGCCGGTGGGGCGGACAGAGCGGGCTGGGGCGCGCTCACCAGGCTGCTGGCCGGGCACGGGCAGCGCGATCGGGTGTTCTACCTGGCCAGCCCGCCCCGCACGTTCGGGCCGTTCTGCCGCGAGCTCGACGAGGCCGGGCTGGTGACGCCGCGCTCGCGCGTGGTCCTGGAGAAGCCCCTGGGCCACGACCTGCCGAGCGCGCAGCGGATCAACGACGAGGTCGGCGCCATCTTCGACGAGCACCAGATCTTCCGCATCGACCACTACCTGGGCAAGGAGACCGTGCAGAACCTCCTGGTCCTGCGCTTCGCCAACGCCTTCCTCGAGCCGATCTGGAACTCGTTGTGGATCGACCACGTCCAGATCACCGCGGCCGAGACCGTCGGGACGCCCGGCAGGCGCGGCTACTACGACCACGCGGGCGCGCTGCGCGACATGGTGCAGAACCACCTGCTCCAGCTCCTCACGCTGACCGCGATGGAGCCGCCGGCCCGCAGCGACCGCGAGGCCGTCCGCGACGAAAAGGTCAAGGTGCTGCAGGCGCTGCGGCCGATCACGGGCACCGAGGCCGACCGCTTCACCGTGCGCGGCCAGTACGTCGGGGCGGACGGCATGCCCGGCTACCTCGACGAACCGGCCTCCACGCCGCCGACCGAGGCCTCGCGGCGGGTGGAGACGTTCACCGCGATCCGGGCCGAGGTGAAGAACTGGCGGTGGGCGGGGGTGCCGTTCTACCTGCGCACCGGCAAGCGGATGCCGTACCGGCGCTCGGAGATCGTGGTGCAGTTCAAGGACGTGCCGCACTCCATCTACCCCGGCGGCGCGCCGAACCGCCTGGTGTTGCGGCTGCAGCCGGAGGAGGGCATCCAGTTGCACATCATGGCCAAGGAGCCGGGCGCGGGCGAGGTGAGGCTGAAGCCGGTGCCGCTGTCGCTGAGCTTCGGCGAGACGTTCACGACGCGGGTGCCGGAGGCGTACGAGCGGCTGCTGACCGACGTGCTGGCCGGGAACCCGACGCTGTTCATGCGGCGCGACGAGGTGGAGGCGGCCTGGCGCTGGATCGACCCGATCCTGCACGCCTGGGAGTCGCACACCGAGCTGCCAGAGCCCTACAACGCGGGAACGACCGGCCCCGCAGGAGCCCGCGAACTGCTCGGCCGCAGCGGTCGTGCGTGGCACGAGGAGGACGCGTGAACGAGCGCGGCGGGCCGACCACCGGGCCGACCACCGGGCCGACCACCGGGCCGGTCATCGGGCCCGTCATCACACGGAGCTACCTCGGGTTCACCGGCCCGACGAAGGAGGGTGCATGAACCCCGTCATTCAGGAGATCACCGACCGGATCGCCGAGCGGAGCGCCGCCAGCCGGACCGTGTACCTCGCGCGCATCCGCCGTGACGGCGAGGCCGCGCGGGCGAAGGGGCCCGCGCGGGCGCACCTCGGCTGCGCAAACCTGGCGCACGGCTTCGCGGGCGCGCCGGGCGAGGACAAGCCCGCCCTGCGCGGCACGGCGAAGCCGGGCGTGGCCATCGTGACCAGCTACAACGACATGCTCTCCGCGCACCAGCCGTACGAGGCGTACCCGCAGGAGCTGAAGGCGGCCGTGCGCAGGGCCGGAGGCGTGGCGCAGGTGGCGGGCGGTGTGCCCGCGATGTGCGACGGCATCACGCAGGGGCGGCCCGGCATGGAGTTGTCCCTCTACAGCCGTGACGTGATCGCCATGGCCACCGCGATCGCGCTGTCCCACGACATGTTCGACGCGACGCTGCTGCTGGGCGTCTGCGACAAGATCGTGCCCGGCCTGTTCATCGGGGCGCTGCACTTCGGGCACCTGCCCGCGATCTTCGTGCCGGCGGGGCCGATGACGTCCGGCCTGCCGAACAAGGTCAAGGCCCGCACCCGGCAGCTGTTCGCCGAGGGCAAGGTGGGCAGGGACGAGCTGCTCGACGCCGAGGCCAGGTCGTACCACTCCCCCGGCACCTGCACCTTCTACGGCACCGCCAACTCCAACCAGGCGCTGATGGAGGTCATGGGCCTGCACCTGCCGGGCTCGACGTTCGTCAATCCGCACACCGAGCTGCGCCACGCTCTGACCGGAGCCGCGGGACGCAGGGCCGTGCAGATCACCGCGCACGGCGGGGAGTACACGCCGATCGGCGAGGTGGTCGACGAGAAGGCCATCGTGAACGCCTGCGTCGCCCTGCTGGCGACCGGCGGCTCGACCAACCACACGCTGCACCTGGTGGCCATGGCGGCCGCCGCGGGCATCGTGCTGACCTGGGACGACCTGGCCGGGCTGTCGCGGGTGGTGCCCTCGCTCACGAAGATCTACCCGAACGGCCAGGCGGACGTGAACCACTTCCGCGACGCCGGCGGCATGCAGGTGCTCATCGGCGATCTGCTGGACGAGGGGCTGCTCCACGCCGATGTGCTGACCGTCGCGGGACGCGGCCTCGACCGCTACCGCGAGGCGCCCGCCCTCGTGGACGGCGAACTGCTCTGGTCGCCGGTCACCGGCGGCAGCGCCGACCTGGACGTGCTGCGTCCCGTCGCCGGGCCGTTCGCTGCGGACGGCGGGATCCACATGGTCGAGGGAAACCTGGGCCGCGCGGTCAGCAAGGTGTCGGCGGTCAAGCCCGAGCACCTGGTGATCGAGGCGCCGGCCAAGGTCTTCGACGACCAGCTCGATCTGCTGAAGGCGTTCGAGGCGGGTGAGCTGGACGGGCAGGACTTCGTGGCGGTCATCCGCTACCAGGGGCCGAGCGCGAACGGCATGCCCGAGTTGCACAAGCTGACCTCGCCGCTGGCCGTGCTGCTCGACCGGGGGCAGCGGGTGGCGATCGTGACCGACGGGCGGATGTCCGGCGCGTCAGGCAAGGTGCCCGCGGCCATCCACCTGTCGCCCGAGGCCGCTGACGGCGGGCCGATCGCGCTGGTGCGCGACGGCGACGTCGTCAGACTCGACTCGGCGGCGGGCACCCTGGAGCTGCTGGTTCCCGCCGAGGACCTGGCCGGTCGTACGCCGGAGGGGCGGCCGCTGAGCGACGCGCAGTGGGTGGGGACGGGACGCGAGCTGTTCGCCGCCTTCCGCCGGATGGCGGGGCACGCGGAGCAGGGGGCCGGAATCTTCGGGGTGAGCGGCGCCGAGTCGCCGCACCACGGCCCGGGGCTGGGGTTCCCCGCCGAGGCGGGCTCCTCCCACCTGGAGGCCGGCGCCCCCGTGGCCGCCCGCGCCGCCGGACTGGCCCGGTGACGAGCCGGCGAAGGCGCACGACCGTCCGGGGACGGCGAAGGCGGCACAGCCGTCTGGGACGGCGCGGGCGATCGTGGCATCCTGCGGTGTGAGGCGAGCGATCTTGACGCCGCCCGTGGACGCCGGAGGTATGCGTGAGCGCCTTTGACCTTCCCTGGCTCGTCGCCGACATCGGGGGGACCAACGCCCGGTTCGGCCTGGTCACCTCGCTGGGGGCGCGGCCGTCGAACGTCGCGGTCCTGGCAGGGGCCGCCTACGCCACGCTGCCCGAAGCCGTGGACGCCTATCTCGCGAAGCACGCGGACGGGGTGCGGCCGGGCGCGGTCTGCCTGGCCGTGGCGGGGCCGATCGACGGTGACCGCTACCGGCTCACGAACTCCCCGTGGGCCGGGTCCGTGCGCGACCTCGACGTCCCGTACGCGCGACTGCTCAACGACTTCGAGGCGCTGGCGGTGTCGCTGCCGCACCTGGAGGGCGATGACCTGGTGCACCTGGGCGGCCCGGGCCTCTGCCACGGGGTCAAGGCAGTGCTGGGGCCGGGCACCGGGCTGGGCGTGGGCGGTTTGGTGCCGGCCGAGCACGGCTGGACGCCGATCCCGGGCGAGGGCGGGCACGTCATGGTGCCGGTGGTGGAGCGGCGCGAGTTCGAGATCGTACGGGTCCTCCAGTCGCAGGGGTTGCCGCACGTCGTGGCCGAGCATGTGCTGTCGGGGCCGGGCCTGGTCCGGCTGCACCGGGCGCTGGCCCAGGTGAACGGGGTCGCCGCGCCCGAGCTGACCGCCTCGGACATCGTGTCCAGGCTCGACGACCCGTTGTGTGCCGAGACGGTCGAGGTGTTCTGCGGGATGCTGGGCGGCTTCGCCGGGAACGTGGCGCTGACCCTGGGCGCGAGGGGCGGGGTCTACCTGGGCGGCGGAGTGCTGCCCCGTATCGTGGAGCGCGTGCGTACCAGCGGCTTCCGTACGCGGTTCACCGCCAATCCCGACATGACGGACTACCTTTCCGCCATCGGGACGGCGCTGATCGTCGCTCCTCAGCCGGCGCTGACGGGCGCCGCGGCCTGGCTGAGCCGGCGCGCGCGCAGGGAATTGGTGGGCTGAGGCCGCATGCCCGGGGCCTCAGGCGGCCCCCGCTGGTGGCGCGGGCCAGAAATTCAGTACGGAAGGTCCCTGACAGGGCCGACGAGGAGAAGAACGTATGAGTAGTCTGCTCGATCTCGCCCCGGTGATCCCCGTCGTGGTGATCGACGACGCGGAGACCGCCGTGCCGCTGGCCAGGGCGCTGGTCGCCGGGGGCCTGCCGGTCATCGAGGTGACCCTGCGCACGCCGGTCGCCCGTGAGGCCATCGCCAGGATCGCCGCCGAGGTGCCTGAGGCGACCGTGGGCGCCGGCACGATCCGGACTTCTGACGATATTTCAGCATCGGTGGCGGCCGGGGCCAGGTTCCTGGTCTCGCCGGGCACCACCCTGTCGCTGGTCGAGGCGCTGGACGCGAGCGGCGTCCCCTACCTTCCCGGCGCGGCCACCGTGTCGGAGGCGATGGCGCTGGCCGAGCGCGGCATCAAGGAGCTCAAGTTCTTCCCCGCCGAGGCCGCGGGCGGCGTCCCCTACCTCAAGGCGCTGGGCGGGCCGCTGCCGGACGTGCGGTTCTGCCCGACGGGCGGCATCCGGGCGGACACGGCGGCCGCCTACCTCGCGCTGCCGAACGTGGGCTGCGTCGGCGGCACCTGGCTGACCCCGGCCGACGCGCTCGCGGCGGGCGACTGGAGCCGGGTCGAGAAGCTCGCGTCGGAGGCCGCCGCGCTGACGTAGCGCCCGGAAGCGGGCGTACGCACACGGGCCCCGCGGGTCCGGCCAAAGGGCCTAGAGCCCCTGTGACGTGGCCATTTCCGGATTCGCGAAGATCATCAGCTCGCGTTGACCGGGTATCAACGGGCGGTCACCCGGGTAGGTCAAGGCATGCACAAACGCGGCCCCGGGAAGCCCCTTTCGCTCCTCGGAAAGCGAAAGGACAGTCATGCCGACACAGGCGCCCGGTCACGAGCAGAACGTCACGGACGACCGCCGGGCGGCGCAACCGGGCAGCCTGGAGCGCGGGATCGACATCCTCCTCGCGCTCAGCGCGGCCGCCCGCCCGGTGAGCCTGTCGGAGTTGTGCCGGAGCACGGGGCTGCCCAAGTCGACCGCCCACCGCATCCTCGGCGTGCTGTGCGCCCGCGAGCTGGCTCGCCGGGTCGGCAACGGCTACATGCCCGGCGAGGTGCTGGAGACGATGGCCGGCACCGCCCGCGCCCTCGTGCCGGGCACTCGCGCGGTGGTGCTGCCGTACCTGCTCTACCTGTACGAGGCCACCCGGCAGACGGTGAACCTGGCCGTGCCCGCCGCCGGTCTGGAGGCCCGTTACGTCGAGCGCCTCTACGGTCACAACCGCGTCGACTCGCGCTCCGACGGCACCGACCGCGCGCCGCTGCACTGCACGGCCACGGGCAAGGCGCTGCTGGCCTTCGATCCCCGGCTGCGCCACGAGCTGATCGCGCGCGGCCCCTTCGAACGCTGGACGCGCCGCACCGTCACCACCCTGACCGGGCTGGAACGCGAGCTGGCCCAGGTCCGCAGGAACGGCGTGGCGTACGCGCAGGAGGAGTACACCGAGGGCGTGGCCTGCGTGGCCGCGCCCGTGTTCGGGCCCGCGGGCACGGTGTGCATGGCGCTGGGCGTGGCCGCGCCCGCGCACGCGGCGCAGCTCGCCAGGCTCGGTATCTCCGTGCGCGGCGCCGCCCAGGCCATCTCGGCCGCGCTGTCTCCCTCCAGTTGCTCCTGGCCGCTGCGTGTTCCGTGACGCCGACGTGTTCCGGTCACCGGAACACGTCCGACGCGGGGCACCGCAAGCGTTCCGTTGACCGAAACCCCAGATTGCGAACGGGGGCCCGCGGCGATCACATCGGCATATGAACTTCCTCCCCGCTCCGGCCATCCAGGAGGCGCCCGCGGGCTCAGGGCTCAGGGCCCGCCAGGCCCGGGACCCGCGGGGGCCGGCCGGATTCCGGGAGGCCGCGCGTGCCTAGGGGGCTGCCCAGGGCCACCGCGCTGGAGAGCCTGCGCCTCAAGGCCGCCCTCGTCCCGCCCGGCACGCCGCACCTCACTCCCGGGCGTGACCTGCTGCGCTCCCGCACGCTGCTGTCGGAGCTCGAAGCCAGGTACGGCGGCCGCCCCGTTCTGGTCCACGGCCCGCGTGGCCCGGCGCTGCTGATCATGTCCAAGCGCGACGCGCTGCGCGTGCTGGCCGAGGACGACGACGCGTACGCTCCGGCCGTCGAGACGCGATTCCTGGGGCTGCCGACGGACGTGCTGCGCCCGGCGTTCATCGAGATCGCCCGCGAGGAGGCCAAGGAGCTCACCGAGGGTGTGGTGGACTACGCGCGGCTCAACGGCCGCTGGCAGCGCGTCGCCCGGCGCTGCGTCTACGGCGACGGCGCAGCCGGTGACGAGGAGCTCACCCGGCTGCTGGCGGACCTCACGCGGGCAGGACGGCTGCGGGCCAGGCGGCGCCAGCAGCTCCTGTCGGGCCGCTACGACGCCCGGATCATCGACCACCTGCGCCGCGCCGAGCCGGGCAGCCTGGCCGGACTGATCGCCGAGACCCCCGGACAGGCCGAGTCGCGCGGGCTCATGCAGGCGGCGTTCTGGCTGATGGGGCTCGGCGTGACCGCGCCCGGCCTGATGCAGACGCTCGCCCTGCTGGCCGCCCTCCCGGCGCACCGCAAGGCGGCCCGCACCGACCCCTGCCATCTGCGCGCCTGCCTGCGAGAGGGCCTGCGCCTGTGGCCGCCCGTGCCGGCGCTGACCCGCGTCACCACGGTGGAGACCTCCTGGTACGGCGCCGCCCTTCCCGCGGGCACCACCGTCCTGGTGCCGATGGCCGTCCACCAGCGCAACCCGCGCCTGCCGTACGCGAACACCTTCGCACCCGAGATCTGGCTGGACGGCACCGCCGCCGGCGAGTGGTGGTCCAGGCCGGGCTGCGAGGGCGTGCACCTGACGCTCGCCGTCGGCACGGCCTTCCTGGCCGGCATCCTGCGCGGCTCCCGGCCCAAGCCGGTCGGGCGGCTCATCTCGCCGCACCGGCCGCTGCCCCACGCGCTCGACCTCACGCGGCTGCGGGTGACGATGATCCCCGCGCGCCGCAAGCCTGCTCACGCCTAGTGGCCGACGAGTAGGCCCTTCCTCCGTTAGAGTCTTGGGTACAAACGGGATGCCGTGCGGGCGGAACGGTGCGGGTCGCGGCATGACGACCGGCCGGGGCGGAGGAACGGTTCGGGTTGAGACGGGATGACGACGGCGAGAGGACGGCGACGTTGGGGCGCTCCGCTGGCTCTCCGCTGAAGCCGGAAGATCCGCCGGCGATCGGCCCCTATGAGCTGCTCAGCCGTCTCGGCTCCGGCGGCATGGGGGTGGTCTACCTCGCCAAGGCCGCCGACGGGTCACGGGTGGCACTCAAGGCGATCCGGCGTGACTTCACCGCCGACCCGGTCTACCGCGCGCGCTTCCACGAAGAGGTGTCCAACGCCCGCAAGGTGGCCTCGTTCTGCACGGCGCGGGTGCTCGACCACGGCGAGGACCGCGGCCGCCTCTATCTCGTCACCGAGTACATCGACGGCATCTCCCTCGAGGACCACCTCATCGAGCACGGCGCGCTGTCGCCGTCGGTGTTGCACGCCGCGGCCGTCGGTGTGGCCGCCGCGCTGACCGCCATCCACGCGGCGGGGCTGGTGCACCGCGACCTCAAGCCGGCCAACGTGATGCTGACGCTGGCCGGGCCGCGGGTGATCGACTTCGGGCTCGCGCGCTCGACGCACGTCGACTCCCGGCACACCAACGCCGGCATGGTGATGGGCACGCCCGGGTGGATCGCTCCCGAGCAGGTCTTCGAAGGGCGCACGAGCCCTGCGGGCGACGTGTTCGCGTGGGGCTCGCTCATCGCGTACGCGGGGCTCGGCGGGCATCCGTTCGGCGAGGGCGACGCCTACGTGATGGCGGCCAGGGCCCGCACCGCGCCTCCCGACCTGCGAGGGCTGCCTGCCCCGCTCGACCGGCTGGTGGCGGCGGCCATCCACCCCGACCCCGCGCGGCGGCCGGCGGCCAGGCAGCTGCTGCTGGAGCTGGTCGAGGCGGCCGACGAGCCGGCCGCGCAGCTGGCCGCGACCAAGCACCTGACCAACGCGTGGAACCCGTCGGAGTTCGGGCCGCTGATGCCGCAGGCGCCGCACCGCCCGCCGCCCGACCGGGCCGCGCCGGGCTCGCCGTCTCCGCGCCGTCATCCCGAGGCCGCCCACCGCGGCCAGCAGCCTGACGGAGCACACCGCGGCCCGCAGCCCGAGGCGCCCGGCCACGGCACTCAGGCGCGGCGCCCGGACGGCCGTGCCCCGCAACAGGCCCACCACGAGCGCACGGGGCCCGGCCCCCTGCCCGGCGCGGGCGGGCGGGCGAGCCAGCCCCCGCCCGCCGAACGCACCGGGCCCACACCTGGTTCCGGCCGCGGCCCGCAGCAGGTCCCGCCCGCCGAGCGGACGGGCCCCACACCTGGCTCCAGCCGGAGCCCCCAACCGCCGGCGGCCGCGGAACGCACCGGCCCCACGGCGGCCGGGCAGGACCGCCGGCCGCATCCCGAGCGGACCGGGCCTTTGCCGCGCACCGCGCGCGGCCCGCAGACGCCGCATCCTGAGCACACCGGCCCGCTCTCCACCGGCCCGCTCTCCACCGGGCGCGGGCCGCTGCCGCACCACCGGACCGGCCAGACGCCGCCGCACCACGCGGTCGCCGGCCCAGTAAGCGGCTCAGTAACCGGCTCAGTAACCGGTGCGGCCACCGGGCAGGGCCCGCTGCCCGGCTACCGGCCGCCCGGGCGCAAGCGCAGCGTGTTCGCCGGCTGCCTGACCGTCCTGGTCGTCGCGGCGGTGCTGCTGGTGCTGCTGCTGGCCGTGCTGGCCTGGGTGTTCCGCCCTCCTCCCGCGGCCGGTGCGGACGGGCCCGTGCAGGACGGCAAGCTGAAGTTCGCCGTGACGAGCACGAAGTGCCCCAAGCCGGCGAAGTCCGCGGCCGAACGGGTCTGCCGGATCGGCGTAAAGATCGACAACGTCGGCCCTGACGCCCGCGTGCTCTACCCCGGGCAGCAGAAACTCATCGACGAGGACGACGTGCCGCACGCCGGCACCAGGCTGCTCGACAAGGCGGGCAAGGAGATCACGCCGGTGCGGATCGAGGCCGGGCGGTCGTTCACCGGTGCCCTGGTGTTCGAGCTGGCCAAGGGCCTTACGCCCGTGGGGCTCGAGGTGCACGACTCAATCCTGAGCGCGGGCGCGCGGATCAACCTGCGCGACCAGCCCGACGCCGCCGGCCCGGGCGCCCGTCACCACCCGTCGGCCGCCTGACACGTCCACGACGCCCGCATCGCGTGCCGGGCACGCCCCTCGCGTCGCTCGCCTGGCACGGCCGGATGCCGTCATGGGGGCTGTGCGGAGTCGATGTCATGAGGGCCGGCGACGCGGCGGAGGGCCGGGTCAGAAGCCCTGCGACGGGGAGACCACGCCTTCGAGCGGGGCGCCTTCGGAGAAGCGGCGCACGTTGGCGGTGACGCGTTCGGCCAGGCCGCGCCAGTAGGCGTCGCGCGGGTTGGCGCAGTGCGGTGTGATCAGGACGTTGCCCAGCTCCCACAGCGGGTGCCCGTCCGGCAGCGGCTCGGGGTCGGTGACGTCGAGGGCGGCGCCCCCGATGTCGCCCGCGCGCAACGCGTCCACCAGGTCTTCGGTCACCACGAGCCCGCCCCGGGCGACGTTCACCAGCCAGGCGTCCGAGCGCATGAGGCCGAACTCGCGCGCCCCGAACATCCCCAGGGTCTGCGGAGTGGCGGGCGCCGCGACCACCACGTAGGCGGCCTCGGGCAGCGTCTCGCGGTAGCGGGCGCGCGGCACGATCTGCGCCGCCCCCGGCGCCTCTCCCCTGTCGGTGACCGCCAGGACCCGGCAGCCGAACGGCTCCAGCATCCGCATGAGCGCCCGCCCGATGCCGCCGAAGCCGACGATCGAGACCGTCGAGCCGGTGAACTCCTTCGAGGTGTTGGGCCCCCACGAGGTGGCCCTGGCGTGCCGGGGCAGCCCGCGCGCGACCGCCAGCATCAGGGCCAGCGCGTGCTCGGCCACGGCCGGCCCATAGGCGCCCGCGGCGGCGGTGAAGACCGGCTGCTCGGTGATGACCCCGGCGGCCGCCCATCGTTCGACGCCCGCGTGCGGCAGTTGCACCCAGTGGATGCCGCCGTGGACCATCGACCGGATCTCCGCGGGGTCGTCGCTGCCGTAGTAGACGATCGCCTCGGCCTGCTCCAGTGGTACGACCTTGCCGCCCGCCCGCTCCACGGCCTCGATGAGGACGGGCACGGGCTCGGGGCCAACGTGGACGGCGACGGTCATGACGGATCCTCCTGGTAACCGAGATGCTCAGAGATGGCACCGGCGCACCGGCGCACCGGCGGGAGCAGGGCGTGCAGGGCGGCGCGACCGGCCTGGGCGCGCAGCGCGGTCAGCGAGACCGCCGCGGTCACGTCGCCGAAGGCGTTGCGCACGGGCACGGCCACGCAGTGGACGAACTCCTCGAACTCCCCCTCGTCGGCCGCCCACCCCCGCTCACGCACGACCCGCAGCTCCTGGTCGAGCGCGTCCCTCGTGATCAGCGTAGCGGGAGTGTACGGGGTGAACTCCCAGCCCTCCAGCACCTCGTCGGTGTGGGCGGCGGGCAGGTGGGCGAGGATCGCCTTGCTCACGCCCGCCGTGTGCAGGGGGACGGGCCGCCCGATGCGGGCGTACATGCGGACGGGACCGGGCGGCGAGACCTTGTCGACGTAGACGATCGTGCTCTCGCGCAGGGCGGCCAGGTGGACGGTGTGACCGGTCGACTCCTGCAGCGCGACGAGGTGCGGGTGGGCGAGGTCGCGCAGCCCGAACTGGCCGCCGGCGCGGGCCGCCAGCGCGGCGAGCCCGCCCCCCGCGCCCCACGTGCCGTCCGGCAGCCGCCGGACCAGGCCGGCCTCGGCGAGCGTGTGGAGCAGGCGCAGCGCGGTGGTGCGGTGCACGCCGAGCCGGTCGCCGATCTCCGCGAGGCTGCGCGGGCCGTCGCACGCCAGTCGGAGGATCGTGGTCGCCCTGCTCACGGTCTGCGACATTAAGCTCTGCCCTTTACAGCGGTGTTGACACAACCGAATACCTGCAGCAGGCTAATGATAGCACCATTAGTTCGCAGTGTGCATATATTGCACAGGAGGTCATGGGATGAGCGTCGGCGAGCTTGAGCGAGAGACCATGCGCCGGGTGACCGGCCGCCTGATGCCGCTGATCATCATCTGCTACATCGTGGCCTACATCGACCGGTCGAACGTCTCGGTCGCCGCCCTGAGCATGAACGAGGCGATCGGCCTGACCGCCGCGCAGTTCGGGCTCGGGGTCAGCATGTTCTTCGTCACGTACGTGATCTTCGAGGTGCCCAGCAACATCGTGCTGGCCAGGATCGGCGCCCGCCGCTGGATCGCGCGCATCATGATCAGCTGGGGGATCGTGTCGGCGTGCATGGCCCTGGTGCAGGGCGAGAAGTCGTTCATCATCGTGCGACTGCTGCTCGGGGCCGCCGAGGCGGGATTCACCCCGGGCATCATCTGGTATCTGGCCCGCTGGTTCCCCGCCAGCCACCGGGGGCGGGCGATGGGCCGCTTCTACATCGGCGCCGCGCTCGCCACGGTCATCGGCGCGCCCATCAGCGCCTTCATCATGAGGATGGACGGGTTCCTCGACGTGGCCGGATGGCAGTGGCTGTTCGTCATCGAGGGCCTGCCCGCCATCGCGCTCGGGTTCGTGGTGCTGAGGTTCCTCACCGACGAGCCGCGCGAGGCCGGGTGGTTGCCGGAGCGCGGGCGCACCTGGCTCACCGAGCGGCTCGCGCGCGAGCAGGCGGAGATCGACGGGCAGCGGGCGATCTCCGTGCGGCAGGCGCTGTCCAGCCCCGGGGTCCTGCTGCTGGCGCTCTTCTTCTTCCTGTACTCCTTCAACAGCATCGGGCTGACCTTGTGGATGCCGCAGGTGATCCAGGGCGGGTTCGGCGAGCCGAGCGACTTCGTCACCGCGCTGCTGACCGCGGTGCCGTACGCGCTGGCCGTGGTGGCGATGGTGCTCGTGGCGCGCGGCGTCGACCGGCGGGGCAGGCACGCGCTGCACATGGCGGTGCCGATGGCGGCCTCCGGGGTGATGCTGGTGGGCAGCGTGCTGGCCGGGCCGGGCGTGCTCGGGTTCGCGCTGCTGGCGTTGTCCACCGGGGCCGCGTGGTCGGCCGTGCCCGCGTTGTGGGGCAGCGCCACGTCATTCATGACGGGCGTGGCCGCGGCGGCCGGGGTGGCGCTCATCAACTCCGTCGCCAACATCGCGGGCCTGGCGGTCACGCCGCTGATCGGGGTGGTCAAGGAGGCCACGGGGTCGTTCGACGCGCCGCTGCTCGTCATCGCGGGGGCCATGTTCCTGGGGGCGGTCGTGGCGATGGCGTCGGCGCCGTTCACGGCGCCCGGACGGCTGGCCGCCGAGACCGCCGCCACGAGCGAGCACGACCCCGCCTAAGCGAGCGTGGCGTCGCCGTCGAGAAGGCGTTCGACCTCGTCGCGGGCGGACTCCACGATCGACCGCACCGCCTCGGCCGCCTCCGCCCTGCGGCCCGCCGCGACGGCCTCGGCCACGTCGAGGTGCCAGCTGACGGCGGCCGTGTCGAGCCGCTCGGGCAGGAGCAGCAGGTCGCGCCTGGCCTTGAGCAGTTCCTCGGTCACCTCGGCGAGCTGGGCGAACATGCCGTTGCCCGACGCGGCGAGCAACACGCGGTGGAAGGCGGCGTCGGCCGCCACCAGTCCCTCGCTGTCGCCGTCGCGCGCCGCGCTCGTCAGTGCCTGCGCGTGGGCGATCAGCTCCTGCCGCACGCCCTGCCCCGCGAGGCCGGCGGCCAGCGCCGCGGCGGCGGGCTCCACCGCGGCGCGCAGCTCGGCCAGCTCGCGCAGCTGCGCCGCGCGCCCGGGTGAGGCGAGCCGCCACCGGATCACCTGAGGGTCGTAGAGGTTCCAGGCGCTCATCGGGCGCACGGTGACGCCGATGCGCGGGCGGCTGGTGACCACCCGCTTGGACTCCAGCACGCGCACTGCCTCGCGGGCGACCGTGCGCGAGACGGCGTACCGCTCCTGGACGTCCTCCAGGCGCAGCACTTCGCCGGCGCGCAGCTCACCGGCCGCGAGCGAACCGCCGATCCTGTCGACCACCTGCCCGTGCAGGCCCTGTAGCTCCACGCCGCTCTCCGTCACTGGAAGGGTCACTCAAGGGTGTCATGAAGGAAGGCGGGCCGGCCCGGCGGCCGCCCCGCCGACGATCATGCCGCCGGCGCCAGCCCGAACTCCTCGACGAAGCGGCCGATCATCCGGTGTTCCTCTTCGTCGAGCCGGTGCCCGGGGGCCCGGCAGTGCGCCGAGCCGATCCAGCCGCGGCGGCGCGAGATCTCCTTCTCCGCGGCGACGATCAGCTCCACGCCCTGCATCCAGTAGGACAGGTAGGGCAGCAGGCGGGTGTGCAGGGCCAGCGCCCCCTCCTCGTCGCCGCTCTCCCAGCGCCGCCACAGCTCCACGTAGAGGTCGGTGAACGAGCAGCCCGGCTGCACGCCGACCGCGCCGCGGCGCAGCGCGTCGGGCAGGTGCAGCCCGGCGTAGCCGACCAGGGCGGGCAGCGGCCGCTTCCCCTCCGCCAGCGCCGCGACCAGCCGGCCCGGCGGCGCCGACTCGACCTTCACCCAGCCCAGGTTGGGGTGTTCGGCGGCGAGCCGGTGCAGCGTGCCGGCGTCGAGCGCGGTGCCGGTCTGGGCGGGGGCGTACTGGAGAACGACCGGCAGCGGCGCCACCGCGGTCAGCACCGCGCGCACGTGCGCCAGCACGGCCTCGCGAGAAGGGCTCATGACGTGCGGCGGGAGCAGGTTGATCGCGTCGGCGCCCCGCTCGGCGGCGCGTACGCCCTGCGCGACGGCGTGGTAGGTGGCGTGGTCGGGGACCGAGACGATCGCGGCCACGTCGTCGCGGGAACGGGTGACGTCGAGGAGCAGGGTGGTGAGCAGCTCGCGCTCCGCGTCGTCGAGCTTGTGGAACTCGCCGGCGAAGCCGGGGAACATGACCGAGGTGACGCCCGTGGCCAGCACCTCTGCGACCACCCTGGCGAAGCCGTCGGGGTCGAGGGCGCCGTCGTCGTGGAAGGGCACCTCCAGGACGGGCGAGACACCGCGTACGAGATCGAGCACGGTCCAATCGTACTATCACATTACTTAATGAGGTCACCCGCTCGGAGCGGCGGCTCTCGCGAGCAGCGAGATCTCCGTGATCGGCGACTCGTGAGTGCCGGTGACCGTGCAGGCGTGCGCGCCGGCGATCGAGCCCAGCCGCACGCACTCCTCCATCGGCCTGCCGTTCACCGTGCCGTACAGGAAGCCGGAGACGAACGCGTCGCCCGCGCCGTTGCTGTCGGCCGCCGGGCCCGGCAGTGCCACAGCCGGGAAGGCGCGTACGCCGGAGCCGCGCGTCAGGACGAGACAGCCGTCGGCGCCGCGCGTGCACACGACCGTGTGTGCACGCCCACGCGCGATGAGGTCGCGCATGGCGGCGGCCGGATCCGGCAGCGCGGCCTCCGACATGAACACGAGGTCGGCGCGGTAGGCGAAGTCTTTGTGGTAGTCGGAGGCGCCGTCCCAGTCGTGCAAGTCTGTGGAGATCGGGACGCCGTCGAAGTCGTCGAGGGTGTGGCGGCAGAAGTCCATGATCGACACGTGCACGTGCCGGGGGCGTACGTCCGCGTAGAGCTCGCGCGGCAGGCGCTCGCCCGGCGTGACCTTCGCGTCGTAGAACGAGGTGCGGCGGCCGTCGGGCCCCACGAGCAGGACGCTGCGCCGGGTGCCCGCCTCGGCGAGCCCCCAGCGGCACTCGACCGCGCCCAGCGCCCGGTGGACCAGTGCGCCCTGCGGGTCGTCGCCGACCAGGTCGGCGAACGCGACTCCGAGGCCGAGCGCGCGGCAGCCCAGCGCCACGCCCGCGCCGGTGTTGCCGATCCGGTCCACGACCGGCGGCACCTGGTAGGTGTCGCGGTAGGGGAGCGGCAGCTCAGGCACGTAGACCGTGGTGTCGACCCCGGCGCCGCCGAGGACGAGGATGTCGTGCGTGTTCATGGCCCCGCTTCCTGGAGGCGGTTTCGGTCGCCCCGCGGCCGCCGCCTTCCGCCGTCGCTCTGGTCGCCGCGCTCCCGCCGCTCCTCTTCCACGGCGCTCCCTCACCTCACCGGTTGACCAGGGGGCCCGAGCCGGTGGAGCCGCGGACGACGAGCTCCGGCTGGAAGATCAGCTCGACGTGTTTGGCGGGGGCGCCGTTGACCTCTTCGAGCAGCGTCTGCACGGCCGCCGAGGCCATCGCGCCGATCGGCTTGCGCACGGTGGTCAGCGGCGGATCGGTGAACGCGATCAGCGGCGAGTCGTCGAACCCGACCACGGACACCTCACCCGGCACCGACAACCCCTTCTGCCGGCAGGCGCGGATCGCGCCCAGCGCCATCAGGTCGCTCGCGCACACGATGCCGGTGCAGCCGCGGGCCAGCAGCTGCGTGGCGGCCGCCTGCCCGCCCTCGACGGAGAACAGCGAGTGCGCGATCAGCTCGTCGACGTCGGAGGTGGCGAGCAGCTGCGCCATGGCCTGCTTGTAGCCCTCGATCTTCCTGATCACGGGGACGAACCGGTGGGGCCCCAGCGCGATGCCGATGCGCTCGTGGCCCAGGTCGACCAGGTGCTGGACGGCCAGCCGCGCGGCCAGGCGGTCGTCGGGCGAGATGAAGGGGGCGTCGATGTGCTCGCTGTAGCCGTCGACGAGCACGATCGGCAGCCCGCGGTCGGTGAGGCGGGTGTATCGGTCCATCCGCGCGGTGGTGTCGGCGTGCAGGCCCGACACGAACACGATGCCGCTGACCCCGCGATCCACCAGCAGCTCGGTGAACTCGTCTTCGGGAGCGCCACCCGGCAGCTGCGTGCACAGCACCGGCGTGTAGCCGTGCTGGGTCAGCGCCTTCTCGATGGCCTGGGCGAACGCGGGGAAGATCGGGTTGTCCAGCTCGGGCGTCACCAGGCCGATCAGCCCGTTGCTGCGCTGCCGCAGCCGGGGCGGCCGCTCGTAGCCCATGAGGTCAAGCGCCGTCATGACCGCCTGGCGGGTGGCGGCCGAGACGCCGGGTTTGCCGTTGAGCACCCGGCTGACCGTGGCCTCACTCACCCCGGCCTGGGCGGCGATGTCGGCTAGGCGAGCGTGACCGTTCATACCACACACTTCACTTTCCACCACGCCGCCGAATCGGCTGCGCCGGGGACGTCGGAGGCCAGCAGAAGCTCCCCGTCGACCTCGAAGTCCACGGGGTCCGCGGTGAGGTTGACCGTGCAGGCGAACTCGCCCCTGGAGAAGACCAGCGTGCCCGCGGGCGACTCGTGCCAGGTCAGTTCGCCGCCGAGGCCGCGCCGCAGCCGCAGCGCCGTACGATACAGCTCCAGCGTCGAGCCGGCCATGCCCTGCTGGGCCTGCACGCTCAGCTCCGCCCACTCCTCCGGGATGGGCAACCACGGGCGGGTCCAGCCGGACTCACGCGTCCACGGCATCGGGACCCGGCATCCGTCGCGGCCGCTGTCAGGGGCGCGCAGCCGCTGCGGGTCCTGGCACAGCTCCTCCGGCAGGTCGAGCACCTCCGGCAGGCCCAGTTCCTCGCCCTGGTAGACGTAGGCCGAGCCGGGCAGCGCGAGCGTGAGCAGCGCGGCGGCGCGGGCTCTTGCCAGGCTGCCGTAGCGGGTGACATGCCGTTTGACGTCGTGGTTCGACAGCACCCAGGTGGTGGGGGCGCCGACGGAGCCGGCCGTGGCGAGCGAGGAGTCGATCACCTCGCGCAGCTCGGCCGCGTCCCAGGGGGCGAACAGGTAGTGGAAGTTGAACGCCTGGTGCAGCTCGTCCTGGCGTACGTATCGGGCCAGCCGCTCCGGTGTGGGGGCCCACGCCTCGGCCACGCCGATCCGCTCGCCGGGGTAGGAGTCCAGCACGCGCCGCCACGAACGGTGGATCTCGTGGACGCCGTCGTTGTCGAAGAACGGCACCGGCTCCCTGCCGACCATCGTGGCCTGGTTGCCGCGGCCGATGTCGGGCAGGCCCTCCGGCTTGACCATGCCGTGCGCCACGTCCACCCGGAAGCCGTCGACGCCGAGGTCGAGCCAGAACCGCAGGATCGACTCGAACTCTCCGCGCACCTCGTCGTTGTCCCAGTTGAGGTCGGGCTGGGCGGGGTCGAACAGGTGAAGGTACCACTGCCCGTCCTCGACCTGCGTCCACGCCGGACCGCCGAAGATCGACTCCCAGTCGTTCGGCCGGTCCCGGAAGATGTAGCGGTCACGGCCCTCACCGCGCAGCGCCTGCTGGAACCAGGGGTGGGCCGAGGAGGTGTGGTTGGGGACGACGTCGACGATCACCCGCAGCCCCAGGGCGTGCACCTCGTCGATGAGCGCTTTCGCGTCCGCGAGCGCCCCGAACAGCGGGTCGACGTCGCGGTAGTCGGCCACGTCGTAACCGAAGTCGGCCATCGGCGAGGTGTAGAACGGGGTCAGCCAGACGGCGTCGACGCCCAGCCCGGCCAGATACGGCAGGCGATCGCGAACGCCGATCAGGTCGCCGACTCCGTCACCGTTGCCATCGGCGAAACTGCGTACGTAAACCTGGTAGATCACGGCGTCACGCCACCATGCGGTCATAGTCTCCCCCGGTACGTTTCGACCATGAAAGCTCTTTCCGCAAGTTTACGCAAGCCCTTCCACACCCCTAATAACCGGAAATTAATGCCTACGGATGCCCATAACCCCCGACCGAAACGCAACTGAACGAGATTCTTTACATCAAGGGTGGACATGTACCGTTAAGGCGCGATGTACTACCTCATCAATCAGCCCCCGTCACAGGTGACACGCGCGCAAGGTGTGGGCCCATGAGCTCGGTCGTTCTCGACAAAGTGACCAAGGTGTATCCGGGCGACTACCTCGCAGTCGACCGCCTCAGCCTGCGGGCGCAAGCCGGCGAGTTCCTCGTCCTGCTCGGCCCTTCCGGGTGCGGAAAGTCCACGCTGCTGCGCATGATCGCCGGCCTTGAGGAGATCACCGAAGGAGAGCTTTGGCTCGACGGCCAGATGGCCAACCACCTGGCCCCGCGCGATCGTGACGTCGCCATGGTGTTCCAGAACGGCGCCTTATATCCGCACAGGACCGTCCGCGGCAACATCGCCTTTCCCCTGGAGATCGCCAAGGCGGACCCCGCGATGGTGCGCGAGCGCGTCACCGAACTCTCCAAGGCACTGCACATCGACGAGACGCTCGAGCGCCGCCCCGGCACCCTCTCCGGCGGCCAGCGGCAACGCGTCGCGATGGGCCGGGCCATCGTCCGTCAGCCCAAGCTGTTCCTCATGGACGAGCCCTTGTCGAACCTCGACGCGGGCATGCGCACCGAGCTGCGCATGGAGATCTCGGCCCTGGTCAGATCGCTCGGCGTCACCACCATCTACGTGACCCACGACCAGGTCGAGGCGCTGACCCTGGCCGACAGGATCGCCATCCTCAACCGCGGCGTCCTCCAGGACGTCGGCACCCCGGCCCAGATTTACAACGATCCAGCCACGGCCTTCGTGGCGGCCTTCCTCAACTCCCAGCAGTTGAACCTGTTGACGGCCAACGTCAGGACGCCGCAGAACCAGTACGTCATGCTCGACTTCGGCCCGCACCGGCTGACGATGCCGTGGAGCGATCCCAGGGCGTACGCGATCTCCCAGCACACGGGCGGGCAGGTCCTGGTCGGCCTGCGCCCCGACGGGCTGGCGCCGGTGCCGGAGACGTATGACGGGCCCTCGTTCTACGGGCGGGTGCGGGCACTGGAATACCACGGGCACGAGTGGCTGGCCTATCTCGAGTCGGGGATGTCGTTCGCGCCGGTGCCCGAGCCGCCGGACCCCGCACGGCGCGTCAACGGCTCGAAGAACGGATCAGGCAGGCTGACGGGGCTGGTGAAGCGGCTGTTCTCGCAGCCGGAGCAGCACCAGGAGCAGGAGCGGGTGGGCCAGCATCCCAACAGCGGCATCCACCGCCGTTCCGACCTCATCGTCCGGCTGGGCAACCACCCTGTCTGGCGCCCCGGCGACTCCGCCAAGGTGGGCGTCGACCTCAGCCGCGTCATGATCTTCACGCTGGACGGCGCCCGCATCGACCCCCCGCGCCGGTAGCCCCTCCCCGGCGGGCACGGGCAGGCGGGCGAGATCACGCGCCGACGCTGCGGCCCGTCAGGCGGACGCTCCTTCATCGGGGCATCCGGCGGCGACTCAGCGGCGCCGCGGGCCAGTGAGCACGGCTGGGTCGAACGAGACCGGGAACGGCTGATCAAGCGTGAGGACGGTGCCCGCCTTCGCCTCCGCGGCCAGCTCGTAGGCACGCTCGCCCAGGTGGAAGACCTCGACGCGCGGCGTGCCGTGACCTTCCAGGTCGATGCGCATGAAAACGGGAATTCCCGCCGCCGCATATCTCGGTGGCTTGATGGTGTAATCGCGCTCCCGGTTGACCTTGCCCGGGCTGACCACTTCCGCCACGCACACGACGTCCGATGCGGAAAGCGCGACGGGGCCCGCGAGTATCGCCTCGGCATGTCCCACCACCACGTCGGGGATGAGCCCGTCCTCCCCGACCCGGAGGTTGCCGGTCTCGACCACCTCGAACTCCTCGGGTGCCGCATCGAGCAGGATCGCCCGCAGCCTACCGGAGCAGAGCGCGTGATCATACGCGGGCATGGGACTCACGACGAAACTCCCGTCGATCAACTCGATCCACTCCCCGGTTTCGGGCAGTCTGAGCCAGTCCTCGACGGTGTAGCCATCCTTGGTGGGTGGAAGGGAGAAGAGCCTGGCACGTCGCGGTGGCGGGTGGGCGACCAGCCAGCCCTCCGCAGGCAGAGCACTCATCTCCTCATCGCCTTCCATGGTTTCGAGTCTCGCACGCACGCGGCACAGCGCCAAGCGTGGCCATCCGATCACCCCGAGTGACGGGGCCACCTTACCGTGCTTTTACCTGCCGTGCCATCAGGAGGCAGCGGTCCAGCGGGGGCCGCCCGGGGTGTCCTCCACGACCACGCCCCCTTCGAGCAGCGCCGCGCGCAGCGTGTCGGCGAGCTCGAAGCGTCCCTCGTCGCGCAGCCGGGCGCGGCGCGCGAGCAGCGGCTCCACCAGGGCACCCAGCCCGAGGGAGCGCAGACGAGCCGTGGAGGCCGGCTCGCCGAGCCGGGCGATGAGCAGCCGCATCAGCACCCTGGCCTGGTCGACCCCGCCGGCGTCCTCCTCGGTGTCGGCGGCCCACTTGACGATCTCGGTCTCCAGGTCGAGGACGGCCTGCGCGGCGGCCACCATGTCGGGTTCGGCCACGGCGGCGTTGAAGAGTTTCTCGCACGCGCGCGCGGTCTCTGCCAGCGTCGCCTCGGCGGGCCCGCGCCCGGCCGGCCGCCCGGTCAGCCGCGCGCACGGCTGGGGGACGGTGGCACCGGCGCGGCCCTCGGCCAGGCGGCGGAGCTCGGCGAGGCCCGTGCGCGTGCCCGCGGGCAGGACGACCCGCGAGCCAGGCCGCCGGACGGTCAGGCCGCCGCGGCCCGCCACGTGTGCGGACTCATCGTCCAGGTCGATGACGAGCGCCGTGTGCTCGTCGAGGCCGAGCACCGCCGTGCCGGGCGGCAGCTCGCGCTCCATGCGCGAGAGCCGGCGCTCGCCGAGGTAGCAGTAGCGGGTGTCGTGGGTGCCGCCCTCGGCGTTGTCGAAGTGGGGGATCACCACGGCCCGCAGGCCGAGCGGCTCCAGCAGGTCGAGCCCTTGACGCCAGTGGGGGTCGGCGCCCACTTTGTAGATCTCGTAGACCGGCACGGTGGCCAGGCCCGCCGTGCACGCCGCCGCCGAGGCGAGCACGGTCACCCCCTGGCGGGCGCGCACGCGCGCCCGCAGGTCGCCGGCCACGCCCGACGCGGCCCACCGGTCGAGCGCGTAGGTGGGGCTGCCGGGGCCGGAGAACACCCAGTCGGCGCCGGTGACGCCGGCCGCCACCTCGACGTCCAGGCCGACGCTGCGGGCGAAGTAGCGGCGGGCGCGGGCGGAGATGTCGGCGCGGTTCTCCTGGAAGGCGTAGGGGGTGTCGAGCAGGACGGCCCGCGCCCCCGTACGCAGGGTACGCGCCGCGGCGCGGTGGATCTCGACCATGGTCGGGCTCGTCTCCCCCGACCCCATCAGCACCAGCGAACCGGGCATGCCTGTCGGCCTCTCTCTCGCACCTCATCGACTGCTGCCGGACGGCCGAGCCGTTCAAGAGCGGGGACGCATATGCGCGTGTGACGCACCTGCACATGGATGGCAGTAAGTTGGTGGCGGTGACGGGAAGACACACGGTCTCGGTTGAGACGCTCATGCTCCGGGTGGGCTCTGACAATCGCTGGTCCTACCGGCATGCACGTACCCAGCCGGAGCACGGCGAAAGCCCCGACGAGGCCGCCCGGCGGATCAGCGGGGTCACCGCCGCCGATCCGGCCACCGTCGTGCACTCCACGAGCTGGCGTTACGACCCCGCCGGCGAGATCGTCCTGACGTACGCGGTGTGCCCCGATCCGGAGCCGTGGCTGCCCGCGGTCGAGCTGCCGACGCTGGAGATCGCCCGAGGTCAGGCGCCCGCGACGCCGTCACCTGAGCACGTCGCGCTGGCTCACGTCGTCGCGCACGCCGTCAGGCACCTGGCCCTCCTCCTGGCCGAGGACGCCGTCGTCGCGCGCGTGCTCCGGCTGCGCCCGGAGATCACCCGGGCTCTCGCGCCGGCGGCCGCCCCTGTCTGAGAGGCGCCGGCCGAGCTCCTGCATGGGCTTCTCGACGAAGCGGTAGGTCAGCGCGCTGCCGGCCAGGATCAGGGCCAGGACCAGCACGGTCATGCCGATCTGCACCGGCAGCGCCGCCTTGCGCAGGTCGCCGGTGACCGCCACGAAATACTTCAGCAGCGGGTGGTGCACCAGGTAGAGCGAATAGCTGATCATCCCGAGCCAGGTGAGCACCCTGGGCAGCCGCCGCCCGCGCAGCGCCATGCCGCCCGCGAACGTGAGGCCGGCCAGCGCGATCGTGGTCAGCCACACGTCGCCTTGCACCCACCACCAGCCGCTGGTCACGGCCCACAGAGGCGCCATCACGACCAGCGCCGTGGTGACCGCCACCGGCCACAGCCGCCCGTCGCCGCGCTCCCAGCGGTGGATGGCCGTGCCCGCGAACATCACCGCGACCACCGCCACGCCCAGCCACGGTACCCGGCTGCTCAGCAGCAGCAACAGCAGCGCCATCACCCCGAGCGCGCAGGCGGCGGTGGTACGGAACCTGCCCGTGACGACGCACGCCAGCCCGGCCGCGAACACCGCGAACGACACGTACGCCGGCCAGACGCCCACCATGACCGCCCCCGACGTCACCAGCCCGACCACGACGGCGCCGGCCGCGAACACCATCGCCAGCAGCCCGCTGTGGCCGTGGCCCCTCAGCAGGAAGAGCGCCGTGACCAGCAGGTAGAACACCATCTCGTACGACAGCGTCCACATCGTGTCGGCCACGCCTCCGACGCCGACGACGTCGAGCAGCATGGTCGCGTGGGCGGCCAGAGCGCTCGCGTCGCGCGGGACGGCCTCGCGCACCGGCACCCACCAGGCGAGGGCCAGCACCGCGACGATCACGCTGAGGTAGAGGGGGTAGAGGCGGAAGAACCGGCTGAACCAGAACGCGCGCACGTCACCGTGGCGTTCGAGGGAGACGGGGATGATGTAGCCGCTGACCAGGAAGAACACCAGGATGCCGTAGACACCTATGTTGAACCAGTAGGGCCGTAGCTGAGGGATGAACCAGGGCAGCAGGTGTTCGGCAACCACCGCCATCGCTCCTATGCCCCTCAGGGCGTCCAGCCAGGCGAGCCGGGTGGACGGAAGTGGGTGAAGGGACGCGGGGGCGGCGGCTGCGGACACCCGCACCAACATACCCGTATCGGGCCCAAGTGATGCGGTTCCGTACGGGGTTCGCACCCCCCGGGTACGCCTCCTGCGTCACCAGCCGAGGCGGCCCTTGCCGGAGACGAGCGCGCGGGCGATCACCATGCGCTGGATGTCGTTGGTGCCCTCCCCGATCGCCATCAGCGGCGCGTCCCGGTAGAGCCGTTCGACCACGAACTCCTGGGAGTAGCCGTATCCGCCGTGGATCCGCATCGACTCCAGCGACGCCTTCAGCGCCACCTCCGAGGCGAAGTACTTCGCCATCCCCGCCTCCATGTCCACCCGCTCTCCCCTGTCGGCCCGCGCGGCCGACCAGTAGGTGAGCAGGCGTGCGGCCTGGATCTCGGTGGCCATGTCGGCGAGCTTGAGCTGGATGGCCTGGAAGTCCGCGATCGGCTGCCCGAAGGCCGTGCGCTCCCGGGCGTAGGCGAGCGCCGCATCGTAGGCCGCCTGGGCGACGCCGACGGCGCGGGCCGCGATGTTGATGCGTCCGATCTCCAGCCCGCCGAGCACCTGCTGCATCCCGCGCCCTTCGACGCCTCCGAGCAGGCAGGACACCGGCACGCGCACCGCGTCGAGCACCACCTCGCACGTCTCGGTGCCCTTGTAGCCGAGTTTGGGCAGGTCGCGGCTGACGCTGAAGCCCTCCGCGGAAGGGTCGACGAGCAGCACCGACATGCCCCTGTGGGCGGGCTCCTCGATCGAGGTCTTGACGAGCACGGGCAACGGGTCGGCGTGGCGGGCGTTGGTGATCCACGTCTTGGTGCCGGTCACGACGTAGTGGTCGCCGTCGCGTACGGCGCGCGTCTGGATGCCCTGCAGGTCGGTGCCCGCGCCCGGCTCGGTGAGCGCGATCGCGGTGCGGCGCACGCCGCCGGCCAGGTCGGCCAGGTGGCGGCTCTTCTGCTCCTCGGTGCCGTGGCGGGCGATCATCCAGCAGGCCAGCGAATGGGAGCCGATGGTGCCCGCCACGCCCATCCAGCCGCGCGCGATCTCCTCGAAGACCAGGGCGAACGACACCATGTCGGCGCCCATCCCGCCGTACTCCTCGGGCACGCTGAGGCCGAACAGCCCCATCTGCTTCATCTTGCCGATGATCTCGGCCGGGTACCGGCCGGAGCGCTCCCACTCGGTGGCCACCGGCAGGATCTCCTTGTCCACGAACGCCCGCAGGGTCTCGCGGAACGCCTTCTGCTCGTCCGTCAGCTCGAAGTCCATGGCTCTCGATCCGTCGAAGGGGCCGTCAAAGGGCCGCCAGAGGGGCCGTCAGAGAGGGCCGGTCCTGGCCTGCGGGAAGTAGTCCTTGTCGTGCGGCGCGTCGCGCTTGTAGACCATGACGGTGCGCGTCCACGACATGATCTCGTCGCCGTCCTGGTTGAGCCCGCGCGTGTAGCAGGTGACGATGCCCGCGTACGGGCGCGATGTCGACTCGCGTTTCGCGGTGACCTTCGACTCGGCGTAGACGGTGTCGCCGGCGAACACCGGGTGGGTGAGCCGGATGTCCTCCCAGCCGAGGTTCATGATCGCGTTCTGGCTGACGTCGATGACGGAGAGACCCAGCACGATGGCCACGGTCAGGCCGGAGTTCACGATGATCTTGCCGGCGGGGGCCCTGGCTGCGAAGTGGGCGTTGAAGTGGTTCTGGTTGGTGTTCATGGTCAGGAGCGTGAACCAGGTGTTGTCGGCCTCGCTGATCGTGCGGCCCATGGGGTGCTGGTAGACGTCCCCGACGGTGAAGTCCTCGTAGTAGCGGCCGATGCTGGGCTCGTGAACGGTCAAGAGCGGCTCCTGTTCGCACCGATCACGTTAGTGACGAGGTGATCGCCCGGTCAATGACCCGCGCGTACGGACGTGTGCCGGGCGGCGAGCGTGGCGACCACGTCCACGATGCGCGCGGCGCGTTCCACCTCGGCGCGGTGGAACACCGGCCCGCCGGCCCTGGCGACCACCACGTGCAGGCCCTGGGTGACCACCGGGAGCAACATCAGCCTTAGCTCGCGGGCGTCGACGGTGATGGCCCGCGGCGGGCGCTCGGGCGGGTCGAACCCGTCGGGGGCGGCCAGCGAGGCGTGCCGCACGGCGCCGTCGGCCACGGCCACCGACCATTCCGCCCCGCACAGCCCGGGCAGCGCGTCCACCAGCGTGGCGAACCCACGTGCGGGCTCGGCCGCGACGTGCATCAACAGGTCGTAGTCGGGGGCGGATCCCGGCATCTCCTTGGTCTGCCAGACCCCTTCCACGCGTACGCCGGGCATGGAGGACAGCCGCTCGCCCGCCTCGCTCGGAGTGATCGGGCCCGGCCAGGAGACGGTGAAGTCGTCCACGGCGCGGCCGCACTCGCGCTCGAGCACAACGACCTGCAGGATGTCGGCTCCCAGCGCCCCCAGCGCCTTGGCGACCTGCCCCAGACCGCCCGGCCTGTCCGGAAGAGACACCCTCAGTCGCAGCAGCATCGCGCCCCCCTTTCCAGAGGCTCCCACAGTGCCGTGGAGAGATGTCGAGCATGTTCCACGGATGTGTCGCACATGCTGCGGTTTATATCCCAGCATGCAGCGTTAAGTCCGAATTGTCGATAAAGCGTGTTGCGGTTCTCCGCAGGTCATCGTATGGCGGACCGCATGGCCGGGTCCTCCCCTGATTTCTACAGTCGTCCCCATGATTTCCCTGAAGATAGCCGCTCTTTCGCTCGTCCTGACCTCCCTCGCACCCGCGGACGACCGTTTCGCATCCCTCGAACGGCAGCTCGACAACCTGGTGAAGGCCAAGGCCATGTCGGCGGCCCTGGTCCGGATCAGCGACAAGGGCAGCGGCACAGACGGCGGCTGGACGGCCGCCGCCGGATACCGTGACGTGGTCTCGCGCAAGCCGGCCGACCCCGAAGGCCATTTCCGCATCGGCAGCGTGACCAAGACGTTCGTGGCCACCGTCGTGCTGCAACTCGCCGACGAGGGCAAGCTGTCGCTCGACGACCCGGTGGCCAAGCACCTGCCCGGCGCGTTGCCCGAGGGCAGCGCGATCACGGTGCGGCAGGCGCTCAACCACACCAGCGGGCTGTTCGACTACGCCGGCGCGGGCATCCCCGGCTGGTCGCTGCGCGACTTCCGGCCGGTCGAGACGCGCTACGACCAGACGCCGGAGGAGTTGCTGGCGGTCGGGCTGTCCAAGCCGCCGTACTTCAAGCCGGGCGAGGGCTGGCGTTACTCCAACACGAACTACGTGGTGGCCGCCATGCTGATCGAGAAGCTGGCAGGCGGCTCGTACGCCGACGCGATCACCACCAGGATCCTGCGGCCCCTCCGCCTGACCCAGACGTCCCTGCCGGGGCACCGCCAGTCGATACCCAAGCCGCACGCCCGCGGTTACGCCGTCTACAAGGGCAAGGTGGTGGACGCCACTTGGATCAACCCGTCCCTGGAATACGGCGCCGGCGAGATGATCTCGACCACGGCCGACCTGTCCCGCTTCCTCGACGCCCTGCTGGGCGGGAAGCTGACCAGCAAGTCCGCGCTCAAGCAGATGCGCACCACGCGGCCGGCGGCCGAAGGCATGGGCTACGGGCTCGGCCTGCAGAAGTTCGACCTGACGTGCGGCAAGAGCGTGCACGGCCACAGCGGCGGCGTCTTCGGCTACCTCACGTACGCGCTGCGCTCGGACGACGGCCGCACGGTCGTGATGTCCGGCAACCCCTACAGCGGGACGGCCCCCGCAGACGCCCTGCAGAAGGCCCTGGACACCGCGTTCTGCTGACCAGGGCCTTCGAGGATCAGGCGAAGACGTCCTGCTGGTAGCGCCCGTCCGCCTCCAGCGCGGCGAGCCACGCCGCGCCGTCGCGGCCGGTCGCCCGGTGGTGGACGTCCAGCAGCGCCCGCCGCACGGCCGGCGCCATCCGCAGGCCGTCGCCGCAGACGTAGACATGGGCGCCCTGCTCCAGCAGCTCCCACACCTCGTCCGCGCGCGCGGCGATGGCGTCCTGCACGAACCGGTACGGATGCCCCGGCACGGCGGAGTACGCGGCGTGCACGGTCACCACGTCCGACGCGGCCCAGGCGGCCAGCTCACCCGCGTACAGCTGGTCGTGGTCCGGATGGCGGCAGCCGGTGAACACCGCGGCGTGCCCGGTCGCGCCGGTCAGCGCCCGCTCCTCCAGGAAGCCGCGCAGCGGCGCGAACCCGGTGCCGGGGCCGACGAGGATCACCGGCGTGCCCGGGTCCGCGGGCAGCCGGAACGGCGGCGCGGGAACCCGGACGTAGCCGTAGAAGACGTCACCCTCCTGCAGCCCGGCCAGGTAGGCCGAGCACATGCCGTGGTAGGTGCCGGAGCCGGACCAGGCGGGCCCCTCGACCAGGCCGACGGTGAGCCGGACGAGGCCGGGGTCGGCCAGCGGCGAGGAGGAGACCGAGTAGTAGCGCGGCCTGATCGGCCCGGCCATCTCCAGGAACGCCGGGAGCGGCAGCTCGATCGCCGGGAAGCGGTCGAGCAGGGCCAGCGGGGAGATCCGCTTGGCGAGGATCTCGTCGGCGTAGTTCGCGGTCAGCTCGGCGATCTGGCCGCGGGTCCACGGGCAGGCGGTGTGCGCGGCCAGCGCCTCCAGGTCGGACCTGGTGGCCACCTCCTGCAGCTCGGCGAACTCGGTCAGCAGCAGGCCCGCCGTGACCGGCGTGCCGACGGGCAGGTGGGTGGCTCCGGCGGCGCGCAGCCGTACCACCTGGTCCCGGGGGACGCGCAGGCGGCCCAGCGCCCACTCCACCAGCTCGGGGTCGTTCTTGGCGAAGACGGCCACGTGGTCGCCCGCCGTGTAGGTGACGCCCTCGGGCAGCCGGGCCACGATGGAGCGCACGCCGGGGCGGGGCGCCTCGATCGAGAAGTCCCAGAGCCCCGCGGGGTCGCCGGTCAGCTCCCCGGCGGAGACGACGGTCAGCGGGAAGGCCCGCTCGGACACGACCGCCGGCCGGACCTCGGTCTCGCTGAGCACCTCCATCGCGTAGCGGGGGCCCACGCCCGCGGTGGGCGCGCTGTACTCTGCGGCCAGCGCCTCCCACAACCGGGCCGTCCACGCCGACACGTCACCGTCGAAGTCGCCGTCCGTGTCGGCCTCGCCGCGCTCGATCAGCGGCACGGCGCCCGCCGCCGTCAGCTTCTCGTACGCCCGCTTGGGGAACTCCTGGTAGGTGGGCCACTGCGTGTTGCCGCAGCCCAGCACGGCCAGTCGCACCCCGGACAGGTCGGGCAGCGACTCCAGGGCGTCGAAGCGCTGGGCGTTGTCGGGGGCCTTGCCGTTGTAGGAGGAGGCGACCACGACGAGGAGGCCCTCGCCCGGCGGCGTCAGCTCGTCCAGCGCCGTCAGCGTGGTGGCGAACCCGGCCCGCCCGGCCCGCTCGGCCAGGCGTTCGGCGATGTCGGCGCTGGTGCCGAGGTTGGAACCGTACGCGACGGTGAGGGGGACGCCGGTGACGGCGATCTCCTGCTGCTCGTTCTCCCGCGTGTCGGGCACGGTCACGACGGCCCGCTCGTGGGCGCGGCGCTCGCGGACCCTGAGCGTGAAGCCGTCCGGCTTGAGGGTGAGCATCTGCTTGATCTTCATGCGGTAGACGCTCGGGTCGGACACGGCGAACCGCCGCAGGATCAGCGCCAGGGCGAGCCTGGCCTCGGTGAGCGCGAACTGGCGGCCGATGCAGGCGCGCTCGCCGTTGCCGAACGGCTTGTACGCCGCCGGGTGGTGGTCCTTCTTCTGTGCGGGCAGCCAGCGGTCGATGTCGAACTCGCCGGGCCGATCCCACGCCTTGGGGTGGCGGTGCAACGCCGGCAGCAGCACGGCGGTCCTGGCGCCCTCGGGCAGGGCATAGCCGCCGATCGCGGTGTCCTCGATCGGGCTCACCCCGAACAGCGGGATCGGCGACCAGACGCGCAGCGTCTCCTCCAGGATGCGGGGGATCACGTCGAGCTTCATGATCGTCTCGTAGGAGGGCGGCTCGTCGTCCGGCAGCAGCCGGTCCACCTCGTCGTACGCGCGGGCCAGGGTGTGGGGCTCGCGCAGCAGGTTGTACAGCGCGAAGGAGAGCAGGCCGCTGGTCGTCTCGTGTCCGGCGATCAGGAAGGTGAGGACCTGGTTGCGGATGTTCTCGTCGGACAGGCGGGCGCCGCTTCGCGGGTCGGACGCCTCCAGCATGAGCCCGAGCAGGTCCTTCGAGCCGGTCGAGCCCGCGGCGCGGCGCTGCCTGATCACGTCGTCGACGAGCTCCTGCATGGTGGCGATGTCGCGGCGGTAGGCCTCCTCCCGTTTGCGCTGCAGCTTGGTGACGAGCGGGAGCTGCTGGTTGCGCAGCATGGCCTCGGTCAGCGCGCCGCCCATGGCCTTGAGGAAGGGGTGCAGCTCGGGCGAGTCGAACGAGTGGAAGCGGTAGCCGAACCCGGTGAGCGAGATCGTGTCCAGGGTGAGCCGGGTCATGTCGTCGGCGACGGGCAGGTCCTCCCCCTGCCGGCCGGCCCACGACGCGACGAGCTGCTCGGCGACCTCGAGCATCTGCGGGTAGTACGCCTTCATCGAGCGCTGGCTGAAGGCCGGCATCAGGATGCGGTGCGCCTGCCCCCAGACGGGCTCGTCCTGGTCGGCGGTGAACAGCCCGTCGCCGGCGAAGTCACGCACGATCGACAGCGGCGGGCCGATGCGCTTGACGAACCGGCTCTCGTCGCACACCTCCGCGACCATGTCAGGGTCGTACACGAGGACGAGCGTGCGACCGGCGATCTCGAGCTGGAAGATGCCCTCCTCGTACCGGGAGGCGACCTTGACGAAGTGCTCCACCGGCGAGTGCGAGGGGATCTGCAGCGTGTTGCCCACGACCGGCAGGCCCGGCGGGGCGGGGATGCGTGCCATGAAAGCTCCCTTGAGTAGCCATACACCGTATGGCGGAGGCTACCATACGGTGTATGGCTGTGAGCGCGCGCAGAGGAGCGCCCTTGACCCTGGAAGAGATCAGCTCCACGGCACTGCGCCTGATAGACGAGGGCGGCGTGGAGGCGTTGTCCATGCGCAAGCTGGCGGCCGAGCTCGACGTCAACCCGATGTCGCTCTACCACCACGTGGCGAGCAAGGACGCGCTCATCAGCCTGATCTGCGCCACGATCCAGCAGCGCGTGCACATCCCCCCGGACGACGGCACCCCCTGGCCGGACCAGCTCGGAGCGCTGGCCCTGGCCTACTACCGGCACGCGCGCACCCACCCGGCCATGTGGACCTATCTGCACGCCCACCCGGAGATCATCGAGGACCGGACGTTGATCATCTGGTCGACCCTCTACCGCATCCTGCGGCAGGCCGGGGTGCCGGAGCCCGAGCTGCGCCGGACGAGCGACGTGCTGCACGCGTTCGTCTCGGGGCTGATCACCGCCGAGATCCAGGGCCACGTGCCGGACGACCCCGACGAGACCGCCCGCACCCTCGACACGGCCGTCCACCTGATGATCAACGGCCTGGCGAGCTATGCCGCCCGGTAGGCGCGCGGGCTCAGCCGGCGGCGGCCCAGACGGCCTCGAACGCCGCGCCGGTGATCTCGGTGAGCTCCCAGATCTCCAGCGGCTGGTCGGTCAGGAAGCCGTCGTCGTCCTGCAACCGCCGCCACCAGTAGCGGCGGGCCGCCCGGTCGGCGCCCACCTCCACCTGCCTGACCGCCCAGTGCTCGCCGTCGCCCTCGACGCTCTCGAACAACCAGGCCCGCCCGTCCTCGTCGCCCATGTGCCAGTAGCGGCGGGGAGCGTCGGACTCGGCGAGCTGCCTCACCAGAGGCCCGCGAACATCGTGGAGCACACCGCTCACTCTAGACCCGGCGGACGGGACGGGGGCCGCGGGTCAGCGCTGGTACGCCCCCGCGTCGGGCGAACCGGTCAGCGCCTTGCCCTTCATGTCCTTGGCGAAGGCCTTGCCGCCGTACCAGGAGGGGGGAAGGACGATGCCGCGGCCGAGCGCCGGGGAGCCGGCGCCAGGGCGCAGGTCGGTGCGGGAGGTGAACTTCGGGTCGGCCATGACCGACTTCGGGCCCAGCTTGAACCTGGTCCTGCGGCCCTTGTACACACTGCCGCCCTCGTCGGCGCCCTTGCCGTCCTCGAAGCCGGTCTCGCCGCCGACGACGATCACGTTGTTGCGCAGCTTCAGGATGGACGGCGCGCAGCCGTCGTGGCAGGACCAGCCGACGGTGTCCCTGGCCGGCAGGTAGACCGAGTTGTGCACCGCGACCGTGCCCTTGACCGGCCCGACGATGTGGCGGGGACCGCGGGTGATGAGGAAGGAGCCGCGCTTGCGCGAGGAGGTGACGACGTTGAAGGCGAACACGTTGCCGGTGGCGGTCTTGCCCTTCTTGGCGCCGAGCTCGGTGAACGTCTCGTTGTTCCTGGAGGTGTTGTGGGTGACGCGGTTGCGGTCGCCGCCGAAGATCTCGACGGCGGCGCCGTCGGTGCCGTAGTCCTTGCTCTTGGCGAAGCTGCCGGTGATGGTGTTGCGGGTCACCACGTTGTCGTCGCCGTTGAGCAGCACGCCGAAGGCGCCGGAGTCGTTGTCGCCGCCCTCGTCGTTGACGCTCATCCGGTTGTTGTCGGTGAAGACGCTGTCGCGGATGGTGTTGCGGGCGCCGGAGGGCGTGACGAAGGCCCCGGCGATGTTCTTGTCGGCCTGCACGCCGATCAGCTCGTTGTCGTCGCCGTCGAGCCGGAACCCGGCCCAGCGGCAGGCGGAGGCCCACAGGCCGCTGATGCGCCAGTGATCGCCCTTGACCACGACGCAGTCGTCGCCGGAGCCGCTGATCTTGGGCTTGGCGCCGGAGCCGTGCGTCGTGATGGTGATCGGCTGGGCCTTGGTGCCGCTGGAGGTGAGGGTGACGGGGCCGGTGAACCCGCTGCCGCGCCTGACGCTGACGGTGTCGCCCGGCTTGAGGTCGGAGATCGCCTGGTCGAGCGACTTCCACGCGGTGCTCGCGCTGGTGCCGGCGGCCGCGTCGTCGCCCGACCGGGAGTCGACGTAGTACGTCGCTCCCGCGTGGGCCTGAGCCGTGGCCGGCACGGCGGGCAGGAGCGAAACGATGACGGCTACGGGCAACAGCCTCATGTGAGCACACCACTATCTAGTTGCAACACTGACCACGGCAGAGGCAACCGTAGCGTGATCACCGGGCGGGACGCCACCGGCGGCGTTGACATCCTCGGCCCTCGTGGCGGTTCCGCAAGAAGTTGCGCAACCGTGTGGCCGGCTCCGCACCCTCTCTGACCTCGCGACCGGCCGCCCCAGCGGGAGACGGTGACTCCTGCAACTTTCCGCAAGTTGCACTTGACCGCCGGAGAACGATCGCGGCATCCTTCACCAGACCATCCCGACATCTCTGGACATCCGGGGAAGGACAGACATGCTCGGCAACGACGACTGGTGGCGCGACGCCGTCGTGTACCAGGTGTATCCCCGCAGCTTCGCCGACTCCGACGGCGACGGCGTCGGCGACCTCGAAGGCGTGCGCGGCCGGCTGCCCTACCTCGCGCGCCTGGGCGTGGACGCCATCTGGCTGAGCCCCTTCTACACCTCCCCGATGGCCGACGGCGGCTACGACGTGGCCGACTACCGGGACGTGGACCCCATGTTCGGCTCGCTCGGAGACTTCGACGCGCTCGTCGCCGACACGCACGAAGCGGGCATCAGGGTCATCGTGGACCTCGTGCCGAACCACTCCTCCGACCGGCACCCGTGGTTCCAGGCCGGGCTGCGCGACCGCTACATCTTCCGCGACCGGCCCAACGACTGGGAGTCGATCTTCGGCGGCCCCGCCTGGACCCAGGTCGAGGACGGGCAGTGGTACCTCCACCTGTTCGCGCCCGAGCAGCCCGACCTCAACTGGGAGAACCCGGAGGTGCGCGCCGAGTTCCGCGACATCCTGCGGTTCTGGCTCGACCGCGGCGTGGACGGCTTCCGCATCGACGTGGCGCACGGCATGGTCAAGGCCGCGGGGCTGCCCGACGTGGGGGCGAAGGACGGGCGCCAGGCCGAGATGCTGGGCGGGGAGCAGGTGCCGTACTTCGACCAGGACGGCGTGCACGCCATCTACCGCGAGTGGCGGCCGATCCTCGACTCCTACCCGGGCGGCAGGATGGCGGTGGCCGAGGCGTGGGTGTCCTCGCCGGAGCGGCTGGCCCGCTACATCGGCCCGGACGAGCTGCACCAGGCGTTCAACTTCGACTTCATGCTGGCCGACTTCCACGCCAAGTCGTTCCGTACGGTCATCGAGAAGTCGCTGAAGGAGGCGGAGACGGTCGGAGCGCCCACCACGTGGGTGCTGTCCAACCACGACAGACCGCGCCATGTCACCCGCCACGGCGGCCTGGCCCGCGCCCGGGCGGCCACCCTGCTCATGCTGGCCCTGCCCGGCTCGGCCTACCTCTACAACGGCGAGGAGCTGGGCCTGCCCGAGGTGCTCGACCTGCCGGACGACCTGCGCCAGGACCCGGCGTTCCTGCGCCGCGGCGACAGCCGCGACGGCTGCAGGGTGCCGATCCCGTGGACCGGCTCCGGAGGCATGGGCTGGACGGACCCGTGGTTGCCGATCCCCGCCTCGTGGGCGGCGCTGTCGGCGCAGGCCCAGGAGGACGACCCCGGCTCCACACTGAACCTCTACCGGGCCGCCCTGCGGATGCGCAAGGAGCACCCGGCGCTCGGCGGCGGGACGCTCACGTGGCTCGACTCCCCCGAGGACGTGCTGGCCATCGAGCGCGACCCCGGCCTGGTCGTGGTGGTCAACACGGGCGAGGAGCCCGTGCTCCCCGGTGTGACAGGCGAGGTGCTGCTGTCCAGCGGGCCACTGCCGCGCGACGGGTCCGTCCCGCCGGACACCACGGTCTGGCTCCAGCGCTCCACGGTTGGGTGAATCTTTGTCTTAACGCGACATATTGCGGCAATCACGCTCGGTAACCTCGGGGGGTGGCACCCTGGTGGGCCAGGTCCCTGCGCGGACGCGTGACCCTCATCGCGACGGCCGTTGCCGCCCTCGTGTTCATCCCTCTCGCCATCGTCGGCATCGTGGTGGCCAGGTCCGTCATCGAGGCGAGCGTCTTCCAGTCGACGAGGGACACCGCCGAGCGCATCGCCGCCGAGATGCGCGGCGGCGCGCTCCCCGCGGGCGCCGCCATCCCGGTGGTCAACCCGTCGGTCGACCTGATCCAGGTCGTCGGCCCCAGCGGGCAGATCCTCGCCACGAGCGACGCGGCCAGGAACCTGCCGCCGCTCAGCGACGTGCGCCCCACGCAGGAAACTCAGGGCATCAGCACCACGAACTGCCTGCCGACCGAGTGTGTGCATCTGTCTGCGGTACGGGTGACCATCTTCGCCGACTCCCCCGTCGTGTACGCCGGCCGCAGGACCCCCGACGTGCTCGACACCCGCGTTCTCGAAATGATCGTCTTCGTCCAGATCGCGGTGCTGGTCGCGCTGGCCTCGTGGACCACGTGGCTGGTCACGGGGAGGGCGCTGCGCCCGGTGGCGATCATGCGAGCCGAGCTGGACGCCGTCCGCGCCGGCGACCTGAGCCACCGGGTCTCGCAGCCGCCGGGCGACGACGAGCTGGCCCAGCTGGCCCGGTCGGTCAACAACACGCTGGCCCGGCTGGAGCGCTCGGCCGAGCAGCAGCGCCAGTTCGCCTCCGACGCCTCCCACGAGCTGCGCACCCCCATCGCCGGGCTGCGCGCCCAGCTCGAAAGCGCCCAGCTCTACCCGGCGGACACCGACGTCGAATCGCTGGTGAGCGGCAGCCTGCGCGACACCGACCGCCTGGAGGCCATCATCACCGACCTGCTGCTCCTGGCCAGGATCGGATCCCAGGTGGACGCCGCCAAGGAGCACATCGACCTGGCCGTGCTGGTGCGCCAGGAGCTGTCCACCCGCTCCGACAAGGTGCCCGTCCAGGTGGAGCTGGACGAGGGGGTGGTGGTCGAAGGGGTACGCGTCCAGCTCGGCAGGGTGCTGACGAACCTGCTGGACAACGCCCAGCGGCACGCCGAGTCCCGGGTCCTGGTCACGGTCTCCCGCGCGGACGGCATGGCGGTGCTGGCCGTCGAGAACGACGGAATGGAGATAGCCGTGGAGGACCGCGAGCGCATCTTCGAACGCTTCACCCGCCTGGACGCCGCCCGCAGCCGCGACGCGGGTGGCACCGGGCTGGGCCTGGCCATCGCGCGGGACGTGGCGATGGCGCACGGCGGCCGGATCGCCGTCGAGGACTGCCCGGGCGGGGCGAGGCTCGTCCTGCGGCTTCCGCTCGCGGAGTGACGGTGCGTCCCCGGTGTGGACGGCCGGCGGCACGGGCGCCCTCGCCCCGCGCCCTGGCTAGACCTTCGTCATCTCGCGCCCGGACCCGGGCTCCTGCGGCTCGGCCTCGTCCAGCAGGCTGGCCTCGTCGAACGGCGCCCGGCCCGCCAGCACGCGGCCCGCGCGCTCGCGGTCGAACTCGCCCGTCCAGGTGCCGACGAGCACGGCGGCGACGGCGTTGCCGGCGAAGTTCGTCAGCGCCCTGGCCTCGGACATGAACCGGTCGATGCCCACGATGAGGCCGACGCCGTCGACCAGGTCCGGCCGGTGCGCCTGCAGGCCGCCCGCCAGCGTGGCCAGACCGGCGCCGGTCACGCCGGCGGCCCCCTTGGACGCGATCATCATGAACGCCAGCAGCGCCACCTGCTCGCCGAACTCCAGCGGCGAGCCCGTGGCCGTGCCGATGAACAGCGTGGCCATGGTCAGGTAGATGGCGGTGCCATCGAGGTTGAAGGAGTAGCCGGTCGGCACCGTGATGCCCGCCACGGTCCTGCTGACGCCGAGATGCTCCATCTTGGCGATGAGCCTGGGCAGGGCCGTCTCCGACGACGAGGTCGACAGGATGAGCAGGAACTCGCGGCCGAGGTAGCGCAGCAGCGCCCACAGGTTGATCCTGGCCACCAGCCACAGGATGGCGCCGAGCACCACGCCGACGAACAGCAGGCAGGTCACGTAGAAGGCGATCATAATGATGGCCAGGCTCTTGAGCGCCTCGACGCCGGTGGCGCCGACGACGGCGGCGATGGCCCCGAACGCGCCCACCGGCGCGGCCCACATGATCATGCTGAGGATGCGGAACACGAGCCGCTGCAGGTGCTCGACGCCGCGCAGGATCGGCGCGCCTTTGGGGCCCATGGCCTGCAGCGCGAACCCGGTCAGCAGCGCGACCAGCAGCGCCTGCAACACCGAGCCGCTGGTGAGCGCCGACAGGAGCGTGTCGGGGACGATGCCGAGCAGGAAGTCGATGGTGCTGGCCTCGGCGCCCTTGGCCGCCTCGGCCTCGGCGGCCTGCCGGGCCGTGTCGGTGATCTGCAGCCCCGAGCCGGGGTCGATGACGTTGCCGACCAGCAGGCCGATGACCAGCGCCACGGTGGACATGGCGAGGAAATAGCCGAGCGCCAGGCCGCCGACCTTGCCGACCTGCGCGGCCTGGCGTACGGAGCCGACGCCGAGCACGATCGTGCAGAAGATGATCGGGCCGATCACCATCTGGATCAGCGCGACGAATCCGGTGCCCAGAGGTTTCAGCTCCTTGCCGGCGTCCGGCCAGAGGAGTCCGACGACGATGCCGAGCAGGACCGCCGCGATGACGGCCACGTACAGATAGCGGGTGCGATCGCGCATGGGGGGCTTCTCCAAGGGGTGGTGGGACGTGCGCACTGCCGGTTGTGCGACTATGCGCGTCACAGTGATACAGGTCACCATTGCGTACGTTTCGTTCACGGGGAGGTCGTCGGCATGCGGCACTGGAGCCTGGCGGGGCAGATGCTGGTCCTGCAGCTGCTCGTGGTCGCCGTCACGGTGGCGGGCGGCGGGGCGCTCGCGGTGGTGCAGGCGCACGAGCTGCTCACCGACGAGGCGGCCGGCACGGCCAGGGCCGTGGCGGTCAGCGTGGCGGCCTCGCCCGACGTGCTGGACGCCCTCGACGATCCCGAGCCGTCCGCGCTGCTGCAGCCGTACGCGGAGAGGGTGCGCGGCGCGACCGGCGTCGACTTCATCACGATCATGCGTCCGGACGGCACCCGTCACACCCACCCCGACCCGGCCAGGATCGGCGGGCGTTTCCTCGGGCACACCGAGCGGGCGCTGGCGGGTGAGACGTTCACCGAGACGTACACGGGCACGCTCGGGCCGTCCAAGCGGGCGGTCACCCCCGTCATGGCGGGCGGCCGGGTGCGGGCGCTGGTCAGCGCGGGCATCAGGATCGACAGGATCAGCGCCAGGCTGCGCGACCGGCTCCCCTGGGCCGGGCTCGTCGTGGCGCTGGCGCTCGGCCTGGGCGCGGCGGCAACGTGGCTCGTCACCGCGCGCCTGCGCCGCCAGACGCACGGGCTCGGCCCGGTGGAGCTGGGCCGCATCCACGGGCACCACGACGCCGTGCTGCACGCGGTCAGGGAGGGCCTGCTGCTCGTCGGCAAGGACGGCGCGCTGACGTTGTGCAACGACGCCGCCAGGCAGCTGCTCCGCCTGCCCGCCGACGCCGAGGGCCGGCACATGGCCGAGCTGGGCCTGGCGGACCTGGTGGCCGGCGAGGACGAACGCGTCCACCTGATCGGCGACCGGGTCCTGGCCGTCAACGTCGCCGCCAGCAGGCTCGGCGCGGTGGTGACCGTGCGCGACCACACGGAGCTGCAGGCGCTGGCCGGGCAGCTCGACGCCGAGCGCGGCTTCGCCGACTCCCTCCGCTCGGCCGCGCACGAGGCGGCCAACCGGCTGCACACGGTCATCACGCTGGTGGAGCTGGGCCGTACCGAGGAGGCGGTGGCGCTGGGGACGGCGGAGCTGCGGGCCGCGCAGGAGCTGACCGACCGGGTGGTGGGCGCGGTGCGCGAGCCGGTGCTGGCGGCGCTGCTGCTGGGTAAGAGCGCCGAGGCCGCCGAGCGCGGCGCCGAGCTGGTGATCACCCAGGACAGCGAGCTCGACGATCCCGGTCTGGACCCGCGCGAGCTGGTCACGATCGTGGGCAACCTGATCGACAACGCGATCGAGGCGGCCGGCCGGGTGGAGGTGCATCTGAGCGCGGGTGAGCAGGGGATGCTGATCCGGGTGGCCGACGACGGGCCAGGGCTGACCGGCCAGGAGGCGTTCGTGAAGGGCTGGACGACCAAGGGCGACGGGCGCGGGCTCGGGCTGGCCCTCGTGGGTCAGGCGGTGCGGCGGCTGGGCGGTTCCGTCGAGGTGGCGGGGTCGGTGTTCACCGTGCGCCTGCCCGTGCCGGCGGCGGGGCGGGCGCGGTGATCTCCGTGCTGGTCGTCGAGGACGAGGAGATCACCGCCGAGGCCAACCGCGTCTACGTGGAGCGGGTGCCGGGGTTCGAGGTGGCCGGCGTCGTCAGGTCGGGCGGCGAGGCGCTGCGGTTCCTGCGCGGGCGGCCGGTGGACCTCGTCCTGCTCGACCTGTACCTGCCGGACATGCACGGGCTCGAGGTGGTCAGGGCGGTGCGCGCGGGCGGGCTCATGTGCGACGTGATCGCCGTCACGTCCGCGCGCGACCTGGCCATGGTCCGTTCCTCGGTGGCGCTCGGCATCTCCCAGTACCTGCTCAAGCCGTTCACCTACGCGACACTGCTGGAGAAGCTCACGCGTTACGCCCGGTTCAAGGAGGAGGCCGGCCTGGCCATCGGGCAGGGCGACGTGGACCGCGTCCTGAGCGCCCTCAGGGGCAGCTCGGACCTGCCGAAGGGCCTGGCGAAAGACACGCTCGACGCGGTGGCGGCGCGGCTGCGGCGGCACCCGGAGGGCTTGGCCGCGCAGGCCGTGGCCGACGCCGTCGGGGTGTCCAGGGTGACCGCGCGCCGCTACCTGGAACACCTGGTGGAGCTGGGCGTGGCGGCCCGCGAGCCGCGGTACGGCGGAGTGGGCCGGCCAGAGTTGCTCTACCGGATCCCCATGGAAAGTTAATGACGGTGACGCTGGCCGTTCAACCCGGCCTTCTAACTTCTGGGTGCAATCCGACGTACCGAGGAGACCCACCGTGCGAGTCCTGGCCGTAGTTCCCGCCCGCGGAGGTTCGGCGGGCGTTCCCTTGAAGAACCTCGCCCTGGTCGGGGGCGTCCCCCTGGTCACCCGCGCCGTGCGGGCGTGCCTGCGCGCCGAGCTCGTGGACGAGGTCGTGGTCAGCACCGACCACGCGGGCATCGCCGAGACCGCCAGGCAGGCGGGGGCGACCGTGGTCGACCGGCCCGAGGAACTGAGCGGCTCGACCGCCTCCAGCGAGTCGGCGGTGCTGCACGCGCTCGACGCTCTCGACGCCGACCCCGAGGTCGTGGTGCTCGTCCAGTGCACGAGCGCGTTCATCGACCCCGCCGACCTGTCGGCTGCGGTGCGCAAGGTGCTGGCCGGCCAGGCCGACTCGGTCGTGTCGGGGCTGCCGACACACGAGTTCCTCTGGACGGCCAGCGGCGGGGGCGTCAACCACGACCCCGCCATCAGGCCGCGCCGCCAGGACCGCGAGCCCCAGTTCCGCGAGAACGGCGCCTTCTACGTCATGCGCACCTCCGGCCTGCGCGAGCGCGGCCACCGCTTCTTCGGCGAGGTCGCCGTGCAGCCGGTGCCGCCGCAGCACGCCATCGAGATCGACGACCCCGAGGACCTTGAGCTGGTCCGCGCGCTGGCCCCGTTCCTGGACGAGCCGGAGCCGATCGACGTCGACGCGGTCATCACCGACTTCGACGGCGTGCACACCGACGACCGCGCCTACGTCGACTCGGAAGGCCGGGAGATGGTGCTGGTCAGCCGCTCCGACGGGATGGGCGTGTCGCTGCTGAAGCGGTCGGGTGTGAAGGTGCTGGTGATGTCGACCGAGCGCAACCCGGTGGTGGCCGCCCGCGCCCGCAAGCTGGGCGTGCCCGTGCTGCAGGGGCTCGCCGACAAGCGCACCGTGCTGCGCGACTGGCTCGACATCGAGGGCCTCGACCCGGCCAAGGTCGCCTACGTCGGCAACGACGTCAACGACCTGGGCCCGATGGCCGAGGTCGGCTGGCCCATCGCGACGCCCGACGCGCACCCGCGCGTACGCGCCGCCGCCCGCGTGGTGCTGACCAGGCCCGGCGGGTCGGGGGCGGTGCGCGAGTTGTGCGACCGGGTCGTGGCCGCCCGCCCCGCGGCTCCCGTCGCCGAGGCGAGGACGGAGCGCAGGCTCGGCCCGGTGGAGATCGGTGACGTGCTGGTCGGCGACGGCGAGCCCGTCTACGTGATCGGCGAGATCGGCATCAACCACAACGGCGACCTCGACATCGCCCGCCGCCTCATCGACGTGGCCGCAGACGCGGGCTGCCAGGCGGTCAAGTTCCAGAAACGCACCCCGGCGATCTGCGTGCCCGAAGAGCAGAAGGGCCAGATCCGGCAGACGCCGTGGGGCGAGATGACGTACCTGGAGTACAAGGAGCGGACCGAGTTCGGCCACGACGAGTACCGCCAGATCGCGAAATACTGCGACGAGCGAGGGCTGCACTGGTTCGCCTCCCCATGGGACGTGCCGTCGGTGGAGTTCCTGGAGGAGATGGAGGTCCTGGCGCACAAGGTGGCCTCGGCGAGCGTCGCCGACCACGAGCTGCTGCGCGTCCTGGCCGCCACCGGCAAGCCGGTCATCCTGTCGACCGGCATGTCGACGCTGCCGGAGATCGACCAGGCCGTCGAGATCCTCGGCACCGACAAGCTGATCATGATGCACGCGACGTCCACGTACCCGCTGCCTCCCGAGGAGGCGAACCTGCGCACGATCACCACGCTCAAGGAGCGCTACGGCGTGCCCGTCGGCTACTCCGGGCACGAGCGCGGGCTGCAGATCTCGCTGGCCGCCGTGACGCTCGGCGCGGTCTGCGTGGAGCGGCACATCACGCTCGACAGGACCATGTGGGGCTCCGACCACGCCGCCTCGCTGGAGCCGTCGGGCCTGGAGCACCTCGTACGCGACATCCGCATCATCGAGCAGGCCATGGGCGACGGCGTCAAGCGCGTCTTCCCCGGCGAGGAGGCCCCCAAGGCCCGCCTGCGCCGGGTGACCGTCTGACCATCCCCACCAGGAGATCCGTACGTGATCACTCTCTCCGTAGTCGTGCCCGTGCGGGACGGCGAGCGTTTCATCGCCGACGCGCTCGCCTCGCTCTGCCGTAACGCGCGGCACGACTTCGAGTTCATCGTCGTGGACGACGGGTCCGAGGACGCCACGGGCGACATCGTGGAGGACTTCCTCCTCGACCTGCCCGGGCTGAGCCTGGTGCGCAACCGCGCTCCCGCAGGGCTGGCCGACGCGCGCAACACGGGGCTGTCGGCCGCGTCCGGCCGGTACGTCAGTTTCCTGGACGGCGACGACTGGCTGGCCCCCGGCTACCTGGCGCGGCTCGTCGAGGCCGTCGACGGGCTCGGGTGCGACTTCGTACGCACCGACCACGTCCAGGTCGAGGGCCGCAAGCGGGTCGTGCACCGGGCTCCGCTGGCCGCCCCGAGGGGCGCGGTGCTCGACGCTCGCGGCGCGATCATGCCCGCGGGGGTCCGGACCATGGTGGACTACCCGTACGCGTGGGCCGGGATCTACCGGCGCTCCCTGGGCGACCTGCTGCACTTCCCCGGCTCGCTGCACACCGCCGAGGACCGTCCGTGGATCTGGCGGCTGCACAGGGAGGCCGCCACGTTCGCGGTGGTGTCGCTGGCCGGCGTGTTCTACCGGCGCATGGTGTCCGGGTCGCTGACGCAGGTGGGCGACGAGCGCCAGCTGCACTTCTTCGACGCGTTCGAGCTGGTCTTCAAGGACGTGGAGCCGGAGTTCCTGCCCAAGGCGGTGCGGAACTTCTGCGCGTTGCTGGCCCACCACCTGGACATCGGCGACCGTCTCGCGCCCGAGCTGCGCGCCCGCTTCGAGGAGCGCGGCGCGGAGATGGTGGGCAGGCTGCCCCCGGAGCTGGTGGCGGAGTCGGTGGCCGGGATGGCCTGCGACCGCGAGGCCCTGCTGCGGGCCCTGGTGCCCGGCCTGCCCCCCACCCCGCACAGCCGGGTCCGCCGTGACCGGGAGGAGCCCCAGTGAAGGTCTTCTACGCCTCGACGTTGTTCGGGGCGATGTCGCTGGCCGCCGCCATCGACGACGGCCGGTTCGGCGACGGCCGGCGTGTGCTCGTGGTGTCGAACAACGCGGCCGTGCCCGAGGCGGCGACGCCGCTCGACGGGGCGCCCGGCTTCGCGGCGCTGCGCGGTCGCTTCGACGAGGTCGTCTCGTGGAACGAGCTCATCGCTCCCTTGCATCCGTCCGACTGGCGGGCGCGGGTCATCGAGGTGCCCATGATGGAGCGCCTCATCCGCTCCCGCTGGGGCCTGGACGGGGTCGAGGAGCTGGTGCTGGAGTCGATCGCGGTGCCGCCCGCCCGCACGATCGCGGGGCTGGTGCGCGACTGCCCGATCACCGTCTACTCCGACGGGCTGATGAGCTACGGCCCGACCCGCGATCCGCTGCCCGCCGAGATCTTCCGCCGCGTCGGGCGGCTGCTCCACCTGGACCTCGTGCCGGGGCTGACGCCGCTGCTGCTCAGCGAGTACGGCGTCGCGCCCGAGATCCTGCCCGGCGAGCGCTTCCTCCCGGTGCTGGACGAGGTGGCCGCCACCGCGCCGGGACCGCCCGCCGGGCAGGCGATGATCCTCGGCCAGTACCTGTCGGCGCTGGAGATCGTCACGCCGGAGGAGGAGGCCGCACTGCACGAGACGATGCTGGCGGCGCTGGCCGCCCGCGGCTACACCGGCGTCGTGTTCAAACCGCACCCGGCCGCCGGTCGCCGGCACGCCAGGCTGCTGCGGGCCGCGGCCGAGCCGCTGGGGGTGGACCTGTCGGTGGCCGACGAGAGCGTGCCCGCAGAGGTGTGCTTCGCGGCGCTGCGGCCGGAGCTGGTCGTGGGCTGCTTCTCCACCGGGCTGGTGACCGCGCAGCGCTACTTCGGGCTGAAGGTCGCGTCGTACGGCACCGGCATGGTGCTGGAGCGGCTGACGCCGTACGAGAACAGCAACAGGATCCCGGTCACGATCGTGGACGCGCTGCTGCCCCGGCTGTCGGCGGAGGGCGTGATCGAACGGCCGCCCGCCGTGGACCTGCCCGGCCTCGTACGGACCGTGGGCTACTGCATGCAGGCCGACACCTATCCGGAGCTGCGGCCGGACGGCATCGCGTTCGACGCCCGCTACTTCAAGCGCAGGCGGCTGGAGACGCTGGACCTGGTGGCCCCGCCCGCCAGGTCCAGCGCGCTGACCAGGCTGCGCAGGAAGATCAGATCAGCGATCTGACCTCTCCTCACACGCAGCGTTCACGAGAGGGCCTTCAGATAGCGGCGCATGCGGCGCTTGGCGCGGTAGCCCGCTCGCAACATCGTGGGATGGACCTCCACCCGCAGCCGGGCCTTGCGCCGGGCGGCGGCGTGCTCGGGCCCGTCCAGCAGTGACCGGGCGGGCGCCCCCGGCCGGTCGCTCACCAGCCCGGCCAGCAGCCCCGCCCAGGCGTTGCGCTCCGGCGGGTGGAAGTAGTTGGCCGCGCACCACTCGGCCGAGGCGGTGCGGAAGTCGCCCTTGGCCAGGTCGTCCAGCGTGCCCAGCAGGCCGCTGCCCTCGAACACCAGGTTGATCATCTCGGCGCTGACGCCGAAGTCGCTCAGCACCAGCGAAGGAACGCCCACCGCGATCGCCTCCAGCGCCGCCGTCGAGCTCACCGTGACGAACCCTGCCGCCCGCGTGAGCTGGTCGTGCATCGACCCGGCGGCGAAGGCGAGCCGCCCGGGCTCGCCCATCTCCCGCCACAACCGCTGGTAGTGGTAGCGCTCGTTGTGCGTCTGACGCTCGTCCTCCAGGGCGCGCAGCTTGACCACCACGTCGAGCTCCGGCCGCCGCCCGGCGAGCTCGGCGAGCGCCAGCAGGACGCGCTCGCGCTCCTCGCGCGGGCGCGGCACCTTGGCCTGGGTGGCGAACACGATCCGGTTCCCGCCCCCGGCCACGGCATCGGGACGCAGGAACGGCAGCCTGGCCAGGCCGACCGCCCCTCCCCCGCCGAGCCGGCCGGCGATCTCGCGGAACTCGGCCACCTCCCGTTCGCTGTGCACCACGAACAGGTCGCAGCCGCTGCGGAACACCCACGCCTTCTCCGTGGCCGGCACCGAGATGCCCGGCAGCCCGCTGACGAACACGGGCCTCGGCTTCAGCCCTGCGAACACCTCGGAGACCAGCACGTCCACCACCGGGCCCGTGCAGGCCACGAGGATCACGTCCGGCCGCGTGCGCTCGGCCAGCCTGCGCACCGACCGCGCCGACATCACCGGCGGCGCCTCCCGTCCGCTCCCGTGGCCGCTCACCGGCCCGCTCACCGGCCCACTTGTCGGCCCGATCAGCGCCGCGGCGATCTGCTCGGGCGAGGGCGCGATCGGCGTGCGCACCACCGCCAGCTCCGTCACGCTCCCGGCGGGCAGGTCGCCAAGCAGGCAGGCCGCCCACTTCAGGTACGAGTCGGAGTCGGCAACCGCCAGCACTCTCACCCAGTCACTCCAGTCAAATGCGAGCGCAGGGCGGGTTCCGCCCTGCTGGTCCACCAGTCATCGGGAACGTTCACGGGCTCGATGGCGACACCGCGCGGGCTGAGCAGCACCCGCAGCGAGGTGATCGCCGTCGAGGGGAGGCTGAGGACGCGCTGGCCCGCGTCCAGCCCGCGCAACGTCAGCTCGGCGGGCGCGCCCGCGTCGTGCACGGTGATGCCGGGACGCTCCCTGATCAGCGCCACGTCCACGGGGTCCTCGCGGCGGTGCGGGTAGTAGGCGAGCGGCTCCCGCGCCGCCAGCTCGGTCAGCCAGCGCAGGTAGTGGTCGCGGTGCACGAGGCCGTTCCTGACGAGCGAGGTGCCGAGCACGACCGTGCGCTCGGCCGGCCCTTCCGCGCTGGGCGGCTGGGCGCGCAACCAGGCGAAGTCGTGGCGTACGAGGTCGACACCGGTACGGCGGACGGCGGCGGCGAGCTCGTCGGTCACCGGCAGCGCGGTGAAGACGGAGACGTCGCTCATGCGCAGCCGCAGCGCTGCCGCCAGGCCGAGCGCTGAGCGCAGCACAGTGGGTCTGACGCGGGCCCGCAGCAGCGGCCGCGAAGGCCCGGCGGCCAGCAGCTCCAGCAGCCGGAGCGTGGCCAGACCGTCGTCGACGATGACGATGCGTCCGGTCCTGGAGGTGAGCCAGCGCAGCTGGACCTTGCCGGAGAAGGCGTCGCCGACGGCGTGCAGGCGCCTCGGCATGTTGTCGCGCGGCTCGGCCAGTTCGAGCCCGTCGGGCAGCGCGAGAGCGCGCAGCTCCCGGCGGGTCGCCTTCAGCGGGCGCAGGCCCGCCCGCGGCACGACGGCCGTGGCGGTCCCGAGGAGCCCGGCGTGGTGGGCCTCGACGGCGCACAGCATCTGGAGCGGGGACTCCACCCAGGCCGACGCCTGTTCGACCACTCCAGTCCTCCCAGCCGGGTGATGGCGCGTTCACGACCGCTTCAAGCTAGCCCGGCCGCCTTAAGCGGTCAGAAACGGTGCGTGAACAATGGAGAGCATGAACTCGCTCATGCTCAACACGGACGGCGTGCAGATCCCGCAACTCGGCTTCGGCGTCTGGCAGGTGCCCGCCGGCGAGGCCGAGCAGGTGGTGGCGACGGCGCTGCGGGCCGGCTACCGGCACATCGACACTGCCGCCGCCTACGAGAACGAGGAGGGCGTGGGCCGTGCCGTGCGCGCCTCCGGACTGTCCCGCGAGAAGGTGTTCGTCACCACCAAGCTGCGCAACGCCGACCACGCCCGCGCGGAGGAGGCCTTCGACGAGAGCCTGGCCCGGCTGGGGCTCGACTACGTCGATCTCTATCTCATCCACTGGCCGGTGCCGAAGCAGGACAAGTACGTACAGGCGTGGAAGGCGATCGAGAAGATCTACCGTGACGGGCGGACCAAGGCCATCGGCGTGTCCAACTTCACCGCCGGCACGCTCACCCGCCTCATGAACGAGACCGGCATCACACCCTCCATCAACCAGATCGAGCTCCACCCGTACTTCCAGCAGCGGGAGATGCGGGCCTTCCACGAGGCCAACGGCATCCTCACCGAGGCGTGGAGCCCGCTCGGCCAGGGCAGGGGGCTGCTTGAGGATCCGGCGCTCGCGCTGCTGGCGGACAAACACGGCAAGACCCCCGCGCAGATCGTGCTCCGCTGGCACCTGCAGCTCGGCACCGTCGTCATTCCCAAGTCCGTGACGCCGTCGCGGATCGCCGAGAACATCGGCGTGTTCGACTTCATCCTCGACCCGGAGAGCATGGCCGCCGTCGGCGCGCTCAACAGGGGCCTTCGCATCGGAGGCGACCCTGACACGTTCAACTTGATCTGATGCGTCTAGCATCTTCCGCGTGCGGGATTTCACGTGGGGCATAGCGGCGACGGGCGTCATAGCGCGGACCGTGGGGGCGGCCATCGTGGCCGAGCCCGGGATGCGGGTGGGCGCCGTCGGCTCCAGGAATCCGCAACGGGCGCAGGCCCTGGCGGCCGCGCTGGGCGCGGAGTCGGCGTACGGCTCCTATGAGCGGCTCTGCGCCGACCCGGCGGTGGACGCGATCTACGTGGCGACGCCGCACACCGAGCACCTGCAGGTCGCGGAGGCCGCCATCGCCGCGGGCAAGGCCGTGTTGTGCGAGAAGCCGCTGGCCGCGACCGTGGACGACGCGGAGAAGATGGTACGCCTGGCGCGTGAGGCGGGCGTGTTCCTCATGGAAGCCATGTGGATGCGGTTCAACCCGCTGATCCGCCTCATCGCCGCCGATGCGCGCTTCGGCGACATCCGGTCGGTGCAGGCCAGTTTCGGCTTCGCCATGCCGTACGACCCCGCGCACCGGTTGTGGGCCCCGGAGCTGGGCGGAGGTTCGCTGCTCGACCTGGGGGTCTACCCGTTCGGCCTGGCCCAGCTGCTGCTGGGCATGCCCACCGGCCTGCGCATCACGGGATCCCTGGCGCCGAGCGGAGTTGACGCGGAGGCGGGCGGGGTGTTGCTCTACCCCGGCGGCAGACGGGCTTTCGTGGAAACTCCTTGCTGGGGAATTACCCGAACCAGGCCTGCGTTGTAGGGACACAGATGCGAGCGGACATCCACGCGCCGTTCTGGGCGCCGGAGCGGATCGTCCTCACCGGGCTCTCCATGGAGCCGGAAGAGCATGTGCTCGATCCGGCCGACAACGGATACGCCGGTGAGCTCCGCGAGGTCCGCGCCGCCACGGCCGAGGGCAGGACCGAATCCTCGATCATGCCCCTTGACGAATCCCTTGCCATGGCAGGGCTTCTGGCCGACGCTCGCAGGCAACTCGCCTAGCTGGGCTTTATAGAGTTGTAATCCTCTTGCCGCATGTATTACCTTGTGGGGCATCTTACGGCATACGTCCGGTTTGTCCGGCTATGTCTGACCATCGCACGAAAGATCACAGGATCGTCCTGTGACCGCTGAATCCGCATCGCGCGGAACCGGGGACCCACGTCCTTTGGGGTGAATCGGCACTCTGGTGCCGTAGGGCAGCTTCCACGCCCGAACCCGTCAGCTAACCCGGTAAGCGGCATGGAAGCAAGGAGTTACCCCCTCGATGGCCACGTTCCGTCTTACCGCAATCCCCAAGCGAACCATCACCTGCGCCGCACTCGGCGCCACCATCTTCGCCTCGGCCTTCGGCGTCAACGTCGCCGCGGCCAACGCCGACACCCCGCCCGTGGACAAGGTGGCCGCCGTCTCGCCGGTGACCGACTCCAAGCAGCGCGCGGCCAAGGACACCAAGGTCAACGTGACCGCCTCCCAGGTCCTGGACTTCGCGAAGTCCCAGGTCGGCATCTCCGAGAACGCCGCCGGCGGCGGCACCCCGTACCAGAAGTGGTACGCCGGCTCGCAGCGCGCCGCCGAGACCATCGCCCGCGACGGCGGCAACCGGGCCGCGTACCTGAACGCCGCCTGGTGCGCGATGTTCGTCTCCTGGGTCGGCGAGCAGACCGGCGCCCGCCCGCAGATCGGCTGGGACGCCTACACCGTCGCCCACGCCAAGTGGTTCGCCGCCAACGACCGCTTCGGCACCGAGGCCAAGCCCGGCGCCGTGGTGTTCTTCGCCTGGGACGGCGGCAAGGACATCACCGACATCCAGCACGTCGGCTTCGTCGTGAAGGACAACGGCGACGGCACCCTCTCCACGATCGAGGGCAACACCGGCAACGGCAAGGTCGAGGAGCGCACCCGTCCGAAGTCCCAGGTCGTCGGCTACGGCTACCCCGAGTACGCCGGCTGACCCGGTTGCCGCGCGCGAGCGCGCGTCCCGTGCGGGACGCGCGCTCGCGCGCGTTTCCGCCCGGTCCCCGCGCCCCCCGACCTAGCCGTCCGCCGCCGCTCGCTGGATGGCGTGCAGCTCGGCGTAGCGGCCCTGGCGGGCCATGAGCTCGCCGTGACCGCCCTGCTCGGCGATCCGCCCGCCGTCCAGCACCACGATCAGGTCGGCCATGCGCACCGTCGGGAAGCGGTGGGTGATCAGGAGGGTGATGGCGGCGCGGTGGCGGCGGGCGGCCTGCGCGTACCGGGCGAAGACGGCGCTCTCGGCGGGAGCGTCGAGGGAGGCGGTCGGCTCGTCCAGCACGAGCAGCAGTGGCTCCTCCCGCATCGAGGCGCGCGCCAGCGCCAGTCTCTGCCCCTGCCCGCCGGACAACGTCATGCCGCCCTCGAAGCTGTCGCCCAGCTCGGTGTCCAGGCCCCTGGGCAGCCCGGCCACCACCTCCGTGGCGCCGGCCCGCTCCAGTGCCTGGTCCACGGCGGTGCGGTCGTCCATGCGGGGCAGGTCGCCGATGCCGACGGTCTCGGCGGCGGTGAGCTCGAACGGGACCCAGTCCTGGAACACGGCGCTGATCCGGCTCCGCCAGCGCACGGCCGGCACGTCCCGCAGCGGGACGCCGTCCAGCAGGATCTCACCGCCGGAGGGCTGGTAGAGGCCGCACAGCAGCTTGACCAGGGTGGTCTTGCCCGAGCCGTGCGATCCGACCAGCGCGACGGTCGCGCCGGCGGGCAGGCTCAGGTCGATCCCGCGCAGCACGGGCCGGGTGGTGCCGGGGTAGGTGAACGACACGTTCCGCAGCGTGATGCCCTGCGCGAAGCTCTCAGGCGGCTCCGCCCCGCCGGCAGCGCGGTCCCGGCCGTGATCCCGCCCGTGTTCCCGGCTGTGGTCCCGCCCGCGTTCCCGGGTGTGGCCCTTCGTGGCCGCCCTCGCCCTGGCGTGGGGCGCGTCGTCGTCGGACTCTGCCGAGGCCGGGGTGTGGGTGCGGGCGTAGGCGCGGAGCCAGGCGAGCCGCGCGGCGGCGCGCAGACCGGCGGCCACCGACCCGACGTGGAAGGCCAGCCGGGACGCCTGGGTGACGAGCTGCACCCCGACGGTGGCCACCAGGACCACGTCGCCCGGCGTGGCCCGCCCCTGGGCCGCCAGCCAGGCCGCGCAGCCGAGCGCCGACACGTACCCCGCCAGGAACGTGCCCGACCCGGCGAACGTGAGCAGCGCGGCGCGGACCCCGGCCCGCGACGACCCCGCCGACACCTCCTCCCACCGGTGCGCGGCCATCGCCTCCAGGGCGGGCGCGGCACGGCTGAGCCGTATCTCCTTGGCCGTCCGCGGCGTGGTGACGGACTCGGACAGGTGCTGCTCCAGCCTGGCCGTCTCGGCGGTGCGCTCGGTGGCCGCGTCGACGTGGCGGGCCGCGCGGCCGCGTACCAGCAGCGACGGCAGCACGGCACCGCCCAGCAGCAGCGTCACCAGCGGGTGCACGGCGGCCATCAGCACGACGCCGAGCCCGATCTGCACGGCGTGCTCGGCGACCAGGGCGAGCGCCCACACCGCGAAGTACAGCTGACGGCTCTCGTCGCGCAACGTCGTCAGCTTGTCCAGGTACGCGGGCCGCTCCAAGTGCTCGATGGTGGGCACACCCGAGGTGAGGGTGAGGATCTCCTCCTGCACGGACAGGCCCATGCGTTCGGCCAGCTCCTCCATCAGCGCCAGCTCCGCGCGGCCGAGCGCCACGCCGGTGGCCAGTGCGGCCCCGGCCGCCAGGCCCCACAGGGACGCCTGGGCGCCGTGACCGGCGGTGGCGGTGTCGGTGAGCGCCCGCAGGAAGACGCCGACCAGGCCCTGGCTGACGGCACCCAGGGCGAGGAAGACGGCCATAGCGAGGAAGGCCCGCCGGTCGGTGCGCCAGGCCAGGGTCAGCAGCGTACGGAGGGTCGCGGTCACCGGCCCTCCCCCGCGACCGCGATGGCCTGGAGCCGAGGGCGGGTCACCGGCCTGCTCCCGCGATCAGGGCGGTCTGGAGCCGGTGCCAGCGCGCGTAACGGCCGCCCAGGGCCAGCAGCTCGGCATGACCGCCTTGCTCGGCGACGGCGCCGCCGTCGAGGACGACGATCCGGTCCGCCCGCCGTACGGTGGCGAACCGGTGCGAGGTGAGCACCAAGGTGCGCCCACGCGTGCGGTCCAGCAGCCGCTCGAACACCTCCTGCTCGGCCCGCGCGTCCAGGTGGGCGGTGGGCTCGTCGACGATCAGGATCCGCCGGCCCGCGTCGAGCGCGTACACCGCCCGGGCCAGCGCCACCTTCTGCCACTGCCCTCCGGACAGGTCACGGCCCCCGGTGTACGACCGCGACAGCGGCGTGTCCAGCCCGCGGGGAAGACCCTCCAGCAGGTCGAGCGCGTCGACGGCGGCCAGCGCGGCCAGCACGTCGGCGTCCGTCCCCTCGTACGCGGGCGCGCCCAGGCGGACGTTGTCGCGCAGCGGCAGCGGGTAGCGGGTGAAGTCCTGGAAGACGACGGCGGCGTCCTCGGCGGTGCCGACGGTGCAGCTCTGGGGCGTGTACAGGCCGGTGAGCAGCTTGACCAGGGTGGTCTTGCCCGCGCCGTTCAGCCCGACCACGGCCAGCCGCTCCCCCGGCCGCACCCGCAGGTCGAGCTCCTTGAGCACCGGTTCCGCGCGGCCGGGGTAGGTGAACGTCACCCTGACCATCCCGGGACCCTCACCGTCGCGGGCGGATGGCCCGGTGACCGCCGTCGCGGAGTTCGACGTGCTGGTGGGGGGCGGGTGGAGCAGGCGCATGGCCGCCTCGTAGGGCTTGCTCCCGTGGGCGATCTCGAACAGCTGGTAGCCGCCCGCACCGTACGCGAAGACCAGCAAGGCCGCCAGCACGCTCTGCGCCAGGGCGGCGGCCCCCAGCGCGCCCGCGGCGGTCAACCAGGCCAGCGTCCCGAACGTTCCGGCGGCCCCGGCCAGTTGCAGCCCCAGCACGGCCGCGTACCCGCGCACGACGGCGCGGCGCCCGCGCGCCTGCGGGGTCAGGAACGCGCGCATGGCCGCCACGTACCGGCCGATGAGGAACCCGTCCACGCCGAAGACGCGGATCTCCTTGGCGGCGCCGGGACCGCCGGTGAGCTCGGCCAGGTAGCCGGCCCGGCGCAGGCGCACGACCTGCTCGGGGCTGTCGGCCAGCGACTCCGCACCGCCCGGGCCGACCAGCATCGCGGCGATGCGCCGGTTCTGCGCGATCGACAGGGCCAGCGCGACCGGGGCCAGCCACCACACGTGCGCGGCCAGCACCACGGCGCCGGACAACGCCGACGTCGCCCGGCTCGCCTCGCCGGCCAGCGCCACCGCCGCCATGCCCGCCGTGCGCCCGCGGTGCCCGGTCAACGCCAGCCGCACGTCGGCCTGCACCTGCGGGTTCTCCAGGCGCGCCAGCGGCATGGCCGTCGCGGCGGCCCGGACCCTGGCACGCAGCACGCCGTCGATGCGCCGGGCGGCGGCGGCTCCGGCCGGTTCGCGCAGCGCCGTGCAGAACTCCTGCCCCAGCAGCACGAGCAGCAGGGCGATCACCTGTGACGCGCCGCCGTGGTCGATCAGCCGGCCGAGCGGGATCGTGCTGAGCGGTCCGAGCACCGCCGCGCCCACGCTGAGCGCCCCCAGGGCGAGCAGGCGGCGGGAACCGGCCAGCGGCAGCAGCCGGACGAGCCGGACCGGGCTCACATCAATCCAAAGTAATCACATTGATTTGCCACAGGAACGACCGTAACCCGGCTATACTGGACCAGTCAAACCGATGTGATCACATCGAGAAAAGGGATGGCGTGGCGAACCGGCGCACCCGCGGACCGGGAGCTCAGCACGAGGACGGCGCCGGCAGATCGCCGACGCCGTCCTCGCGATCGTCGCCGACCGCGGCCTCGCCGCCGTGTCGCTGAGCGAGGTGGCGACCCAGGCCGGCATCTCACCCGGCCGCGTCCAGCACTACTTCCCCGCCAAGCGGCAACGAGCAGAGCAGCGCCCGCATCCGGCAGCGGGTCGGCCAGGACCTGGACGTCGCCGAGCCGCGCGCCGTGCTCACCGCCGTGCTCACCGCCGTGCTCACCGCCGTGCTCACCGCCGTGCTCACCGCCGTGCTCACCGCCGTGCTCACCGCCGTGCTCACCGCCGTGCTCACCGCCGTGCTCACCGCCGTGCTCACCGCCGTG
>NZ_SMKP01000461.1:0-552 GCF_004349015.1 Nonomuraea diastatica | reverse complement strand
GTGCAGGCTCGGGGCAAGGCGCGTTTTGCTTCAGCGCAGCTCTCCCCGGCCCGCATTCGTCTTTACTCGCGTCGCTGCCGCTCCTCGGTGGTGAACCCGCGACGCCGCGCACACCGCACAGTCGGCCGCGCTTTCACCTGCGGAAACGGTCCTCGTCGAGGGATTGGACCGGAAAACGACCAGCAGAAATCACGCCGTGGATTCAGGCTTAGGGAAATGTCCGCTCGGTGCCCTGGATAAGCCCGCTGCGCTCATGTGAGAATCTCCGCGTGTGACGCCGACGGGTGGCGTGGTCATAAACCATTTCAGGAGCTGCACAAGCGTCGAAGGGGGAATCGTACGCCACCAGGATTCGACAATGTCCCCGTTTTGGGACGCTATCGCGCCGCATCCTTCATCCACGTACAGCCTGCACACAGCTTTCTAGTACTACATTCGTAGATCTTGATTCAAGTCGCTGAGGGCCGGTCTGTGGCCCGTGGAGTATCCTGCGGTGACTTTCGTCTTGACCTACGATCTGGTCGTGTCCTGGGATGCCGATCTGGCCGCGCT
>NZ_SMKP01000050.1:0-56139 GCF_004349015.1 Nonomuraea diastatica | reverse complement strand
GCGAAGCCCCCCGCGTGTACTGGTGCGAGCAGGCGTGGTTGCCCGACGGCGTCACCGACGGCGTGCTCATCGAGATCGAAGGCGCCAGGATCGCGCGCATCGGCCAGGGCCCGCCGGGCTCCGCCGAGCGGCTGGCAGGGCTCACCATCCCCGGCCTGGCCAACGCCCACTCCCACGCCTTCCACCGCGCGCTGCGCGGCAGCGCCCAGGAGGGCAAGGGCGACTTCTGGACCTGGCGCGAGCGGATGTACACGGTGGCCGCCAAGCTCGACCCCGACTCCTACCTCCGCCTGGCCAGGGCCGTCTACGCCGAGATGGCGCTGGCCGGGGTGACGTGCGTGGGCGAGTTCCACTACCTGCACCACGCCGAGGACGGCCACCCATACGACGACCCCAACGCGATGGGCCACGCCCTCATCCAGGCCGCCCGCGACGCCGGCCTGCGCATCGCGCTGCTCGACACCTGCTACCTGTCCGGAGGCATCGGCGCGCCCCTGGCCGGTACGCAGCTGCGCTTCACCGACGGCGACGCCGAAGGCTGGGACGCCAGGGCGGAGGAGCTGGCGGCGGCGTACGAAGGGCAGCCCGACGTGGAGATCGGCGCGGCCGTGCACTCCGTGCGCGCGGTGCCGCCCGAGCAGATGCCGGTCGTGGCCGAGTTCTCCCACCGCAACGCGGCGCCCCTGCACGTGCACGTCTCGGAGCAGCAGGCGGAGAACACCGCGTGCGTCGAGATGTACGCGGCCACGCCCGTCCAGGTGCTGCACGAGCGGGGGGTGCTGGGGCCGCGCTCGACCGCTGTGCACGCCACCCACCTGGCCGACGTGGACATCGAGCTGCTCGGCCAGTCGGGCTCCTACGTCTGCATGTGCCCCACCACCGAACGCGACCTCGCCGACGGCGTCGGCCCAGCCCGGGCGGCGGCCGACCGCGGGGCGTCCATCACGCTCGGCTCCGACAGCCACGCCGTGATCGACCTGTTCGAGGAGGCCAGGGCGGTCGAGCTGGACGAGCGGCTGGCCAGCCACAAGCGCGGCCACTGGCGCGCCGACGAGCTGCTCGCCGCCGCCACCGTCACGGGCCACACCTCGCTCGGCTTCCCCGGCGCGGGCCTGCTCGTGCCGGGCGCGTGGGCCGACCTGGTGTCCGTACGGCTCGACTCCGTGCGCACGGCGGGCGCGCGCGGGCTGGAGGCGGTGGTGTACGCGGCCACGGCGGCCGACGTGCACGCGGTCGTCTCCGGCGGCCGGCGCGTGGTCACCGAGGGCCGCCACCTGCTCGGCGACGTCGGTCCCATGCTCAGCGAGGCGATCGGCGCCCTGCGGTGACCTCCCGGATCTCGGCGATGGCCGACCGGACCCCCGCGATGAACGCCCTGATCTCCGCGGTGACCGCTCGCATCCCTGTGGTGACCGCCCGGGCCGGATCCCGGCGATGTCCCCAGAGCGCAGCCCTGCGACGACCGCGTTGATCGGCACCTGGCGAAGACCGACCACTCAGGAGGAACCCATGACGGGCACGACGCTGATCGACGGGATCAGGCTCCTGTACACCGGCGACCCGGAACGCGAGGAGATCCCCGACGCGGCACTCGTCATCGACAACGGCCTGCTCGCCTGGGCCGGGCCCGCGAGCCGGGCGCCCGACGCCGACGAGCGCGTGGACGCCGGGGGCAGGGCCGTCATCCCTGGCTTCGTCGACAGCCACGCCCACCTGGTCTTCGCCGGCGACAGGACCGCCGAGTTCCAGGCCCGCATGTCCGGCGAGCCCTACACCGGTGGAGGCATCAGGACGACGGTCGCCGCCACCCGCGGGGCCGGCGACGCCGAGCTGGCCACCCGCGCCTTCGGCCTGGTGAACGAGATGCTCGCCCAGGGCACGACCACCGTGGAGATCAAGAGCGGGTACGGCCTGTCTGTCGAGGACGAGCGCCGCTGCCTGGAGCTCGCCACCGTGCTGACCGACGAGACCACCTTCCTCGGCGCGCACGTCGTGCCCTCCGGCATGGACGCCGACGCGTACGTGCGGCTCGTCGCCGGGGAGATGCTCGAAGCGTGCGCCCCCTACGCGAAGTGGGTGGACGTGTTCTGCGAGCGCGGGGCGTTCGACGGTGACCAGACGCGGGAGATCCTGACGGCGGGCGTGAAGGCGGGGCTCGGGGCGCGGGTGCACGCCAACCAGCTGACCGAGGGGCCGGGCGTGCGGATAGCCTGCGAGATCGGCGCCGCCTCCGCCGACCACTGCACCCACCTCACGCCGGCCGACGTGGACGCGCTGGCCTCCTCCGGCACCGTGGCGACGCTGCTGCCCGGGGCGGAGTTCTCCACGCGGTCGCCGTACCCGGACGCGCGGCGGCTGCTCGACGCGGGAGCGACGGTGGCGCTGGCGACCGACTGCAACCCGGGGTCGTCGTTCACGTCGTCGATGGCGTTCTGCGTGGCGCTGGCCGTACGCGAGATGCGGATGACGCCGCTGGAGGCGATCAGGGCGGCCACGTACGGCGGGGCACGCGCACTCCGGCGTACGGACGTAGGCTGGTTGCGGCCCGGAGCCCGCGCGGACATCGTCATCCTCGACGCCCCGTCTTATGTGCATCTCGCCTACAGACCTGGCGTTCCCCTTGTCCACCAGGTGTTTCACAACGGTCTCCTCCTTGAGGAGGACATCCAGAACCCTCCCTCGGACGTAGTGCTTTAGGGAATCTTTGCCTCTGGCCGGACGTTGGCCCGGTAGGGAACGCAGCTGCGGGAACGAGGTGCCTGGGGATGGCAAGGCCTACGGGGAGTCGCACGCAAGAGCAGCATGTCGCCGATCGCGACCTGCTGGGGACCTATCTGGCCGAGATCGGCCGGGTCCCGCTGCTCACGGCGGAAGAAGAGGTGGAGCTCGCCAAGCGGATAGAGGCGGGACTCTTCGCCGAGCAGTTGCTCGACAGCGGGGGCTCGGAGCCGCGCATCGGGGACGCGGCGGACGAGGAGCTGGAGCGCCTGGCCATTTCCGGCCAGCGGGCGAAAGACGAGTTCATCCAGGCCAACCTGCGCCTGGTGGTGGCGGTGGCCAGGAAATACTCCGGCCGGGGGATGCCGCTCATCGATCTGGTGCAGGAAGGAAACCTGGGCCTGGTCCGGGCCGTGGAGAAGTTCGACTACCGGCGGGGCTACAAGTTCTCCACCTACGCGACGTGGTGGATCAGGCAGTCGGTGGGGCGGGCCATCCACGAGCAGGCGCGGCCGGTGCGGCTGCCCACGCACGCGGGCGAGCAGATGACCCGGTTGATGCGCGTGCGGCGCGACATCCTGGCGGAGTTCGACGCCGAGCCGACCGACGACGACCTGGCCGAGATCCTCGACCTGCCGATCGAGCGGGTGCGGGAGCTGCGGCGGTGGGCGTCCGATCCGGTCTCGCTCCAGCTCGGGGTGGGCGACGAGGACGAGACCGAGCTGGGCGACATGATCGCCGATGAGACGTGGGCGGATCCCGAGCAGCAGGCCATCGACATCCTGGAGCGGGAGCGGCTGAACGAATGGCTGACCGGGCTCGAGGGCGTCACCAGCGAGATGCTGCGCTGGCGCTACGGCCTGCTCGACGGCCGTGAGCACACGCTCACGGAGGTCGGTGAGCGTTACGGCATCGGCCGCGACCGCGCCCGCCGCATCGAGCGCGACGCGCTGGCCCGCCTGCGCAAGATGGCCACCGCCGCCGCCTGAGTGCCGCCGCCCGAAGCGTGATGACGCACACCGCCACGGCCTTGCGGCGCCGTCGCGTGTTGCGCGACGATCGGGCCGCATCCCAGGTCCACGGCGAGTCCAGCGGGCCGGAGGCACGCAGTGCGGCGCCCGGCCCGAGGGGGTTCCCCAAAGCTTGTTCTGACACGACGGCGCGCGGGCGGCATGCGGGCGGTGTGCGGGAGGCCAGGTGATGCGGGGGGCGTCAGATGATGCGGGGGCGTCCGTACGGTCATGGGCGCATAGGGTCGGGGCATGCATGTGGAGACGTTGCGCCGCTATCCCGTCAAGTCGATGCTGGGCGAGGAGGTCGTGCGGAGCGAGGTGGCCGAGCGCGGGCTCGCGGGGGATCGGGCGCGGGCGGTGCTCGACGTCACCACGGGCAAGATCGCGAGCGTGAAGAACCCGCGGCTCTGGCGTGGCCTGCTGACCATCGAGGGCGCCCGCGTCCCCGGTGACGAGGAGCTGTCGCGGAGGCTCGGGCGCGAGGTGCGGGTGATCGACGTGCCGCCGGCGGACGCCGAGTTCGAACGGTCGGTGCCGGAGCAGGTGCTGGCCGAGGGGATCGAGGCCGAGGTGTCCCACACCGTCGGCACACTCGGCGGGGCATCACCGGGCGGCACGTTCTTCGACTTCGCCCCGATCCACCTGATCTCCACCTCCGCCGTGGCGCGGATCGGCGCGCTCAGCCCGCGCGGGCACGTCGAGGCCGTCCGCTACCGTCCCAACCTCGTGATCGCGACGGACGCGGAGGGTTTTCCCGAGAACGCCTGGACGGGCCGGGAGCTGCACGTCGGCGACGAGGTGGTGCTGAAGGTCATCGTGACCACCCCTCGCTGCGCCGTGCCGACGCTGGCGCACGGGCCGCTGGAGCGCGACACCGAGGCGCTGCGCACCGTGGCCAGGCACAACCGGGTGCCGGTGTTCGACATGGGGCCGCAGCCGTGCGCGGGGGTCTACGCGCAGGTGCTGCGGCCCGGCCAGGTCAGGAAGGGCGACCGGGTGCGCCTCGGACGGGTCACGTCATCGACGTAGATTCCGGTCCGGTGCCAGGGTGCGCTTCGGACCTGTCACGACGTGGATGTAGATTCCGTCGGGTGCCAGGGTGCGCCCCCGGGCCTGTCACACCAGCGGGGTGAGGTGCTCGTCCAGATCGTCGAGGATCTTGCCGGCGGCCGTGACGCCGATGCCGGTCATCCAGATCTCGTCGTCCACGTGGTGGGCGTTGCCCGACGTGACGGCCTTCAGGTTCTTCCACAGCGGACCGGCGGTGACCGTGGCCTGTGACTTGGCGGCGGCATCGCCGTACGCGCTGTAGAAGATCGCGTCACCGTCGGCCTTGGCGATGTTCTCCTGGCTCAGCTTGCCGAAGCGCTTGTCGTCCTGGCCGGCCAGTTGCTGCGCCTCGGGCCGCGGGATGGCCGCGTCGCCCAGCACGATGCCGCTGAACGACTCGGGCCCGTACATCCGGATCTCGGTGGGCATGAAGCGCACGATGCTCACCTCCAGCTTCGAGAACTTCGCCCCCACCTGCTCGGCCCGTGTCTCGTAGTCCGACAGCAGCCGCGTGGCCTGTTCCTTCTTGCCCAGCGCCTCCGCGTCGAGCAGGAAGTTCTCCTTCCAGGTGATGCCGACGCGATCGGTGAAGACGGTGGGCGCGATCTTGCTGAGCTTGTCGTAGAAGGGGGCCTGCCGGAACTTGGAGCCGAGGATGAGGTCTGGTTTCAGGGCCATGATGGCCTCGATGTTCAGCTCCTGGAGGGTGCCCACCGCCTTGGTGGACTTGAGTGCGGGGCCGAGGTATTCGGGCCAGGTCTGGTTCTGGGCGGCCTGCGCGGCGCCGACGGGCGTGAGGCCGAGCGAGATCATGGTGTCGAGCTTGTCGGTGTCGAGCACCACCACCCGCTTGGGGGTCATGGGCACCTTGGTCTCGCCCATGGCGTGCTTGACGGTCCGCGTGGGACCGGCCTGCTGTGAGGAGGTGGAACTACCGCAGGCGACGAGGGCGAAGGAGAGCGCGGCGGCGAGGGCCAGGCGGAGACGCATGGGCATTCCTTGATCGTTTAGGTTAGGCAAGCCTAAGTATTCCACGCTCCGATAGTGCGATGCCGAAACCGTGCCTGTGAGAAGGCCGAAACGTGCCAGAAACACCCGTACGGCGAGATTCACGAATGTGAAACACACCTGGTCGAGCCACGAAACCCCGGCCGAACACGCTGTGGCCACACGTCACATGTAAGGAGGGTCGCGTCGTGAAGATCGATAGCGGCACGACTGCCTGGATGCTCACAGCCGCCGCAATGGTGCTGTTGATGACTCCGGGCCTCGCGTTCTTCTACGGGGGCATGACCAGGGCCAAGAGTGTCCTGAACATGATGATGATGTCGTTCGGCGCCATCGTCACCGTCACCATCACCTGGATGCTCTTCGGGCACTCGCTGGCCTTCACCGACAACCCCAGCTCGGCCCTCAACACCTTCGTCGGCGGCTTCGACGCCCTGGGCCTGCAGAGCCTGGTCGACACCGCCACCGCGGACGACGGCACCGGCATGCCGAGCCTCGTCTTCTCCATGTTCCAGATGACCTTCGCCATCATCACCGTCGCGCTGATCAGCGGCGCGATCGCGGACAGGGCGAAGTTCGGGGCGTGGATGCTCTTCACCGTCATCTGGGCCACGGTCGTCTACTTCCCGGTCGCGCACTGGGTGTGGGGCACCGGCTGGCTCAACACCATGGGCATCGAGGACTTCGCCGGCGGCACCGTCGTGCACATCAACGCCGGAGCCGCGGCGCTCGCGCTCGCTCTCGTGCTCGGCAAGCGGCAGGGCTGGCGCAAGGAGCCGATGCGGCCGCACAACCTGACGTTGGTGCTGCTCGGCGCCGCCCTGCTGTGGTTCGGCTGGTTCGGCTTCAACGCCGGCTCGGAGCTCGCGGTCGACGGCACGGCCGGCCTGGCCTTCCTGAACACGCAGGTCGCCACCGCGGTCGCCGTGGGCGCCTGGCTCGTCGTGGAGAAGCTGCGCGACGGGCACGCCACCAGCCTGGGCGCCGCCTCCGGCGCGGTCGCCGGTCTGGTCGCCATCACCCCGGCCTGTGGTTTCGTCGACCCGTGGGCGGCGATGGTCATCGGCCTGCTGGCCGGCGCGATCTGCGCCTACGCCGTGGGCCTGAAGTACAAGCTCGGCTTCGACGACTCCCTCGACGTGGTCGGCGTGCACCTCGTCGGCGGCGTGGTCGGCGCCGTCTCCCTGGGCTTCCTGGCCGCCTACCCCTTCCTGGAGCAGCAGAGCGAAGGCCTGTTCTACGGCGGCGGCGTCGGCCAGCTGGGCCTGCAGGTGCTCGGTCCCGTCGCGGTCGGCGGCTACTCCTTCATCCTCACCTGGATCATCGGCAAGATCATCGACAGGACGATGGGCTTCCGCGTCTCCACCGAGGACGAGGTCACCGGCGTCGACATCACCACCCATGCCGAGACCGGCTACGACCTCGGCACCGTTCACGCCTCCGGCGTGAGCTCGCCCAACGGCCCCGTCACCGCTCCCGCGACGAAGAAGGTGGACGCATGAGGCTCATCACGGCGATCGTCAAGCCCTTCAAGCTGGACGACGTCAAGGCCGCCCTCGAGCAGTTCGGCATCAAGGGCATGACGGTCAGCGAGGCGAGCGGCTACGGCCGGCAGCGCGGCCACACCGAGGTCTACCGCGGCGCCGAATACCAGGTCGACCTGGTGCCGAAGGTCAGGATCGAGGTCCTCGCGGAAGAGGATGACACCGAGGACGTGATCGACGTCATCGTCAAGGCCGCGCACACCGGCAAGATCGGTGACGGCAAGGTCTGGTCCGTGCCCGTGGACACCGTCATCCGCGTGCGCACGGGAGAGAGGGGCCCGGAGGCCCTGTGAGGAAACCCAGGCGACGCCCGGACGACGGGGTCCGGGCGGAGCTCGGCAAGGGGGCGCAGGAGTGAGGGGCGAGGCCCGTTCGTACGCCGCGGCGCGCAAGGAGCGGGCCGCGGACACCGACCGCTGGCTCAGGGATCTCTTCCGCACGGCCAGCGACGGCCAGCACGTCTCGCTGGTCGCCGTCGGAAGCCTGGGCAGGGGCGAGCTGGCCCCCGGCAGCGACCTCGACCTCGTCCTGCTGCACAAAGGGCGGGCCGACGTCGCCAGGATCGCCGACCGGATCTGGTATCCGATCTGGGACTCGGCGGTCAACCTGGACCATTCGGTCCGCACCGTCGAGGAGGCGGTGACCGTCGCCCGGCAGGACCTGAAGGCCGTGCTCGGCCTCATCCAGGCCAGGCACGTGGCGGGCGATCCCGAGCTGACCCGCAAGGCCAGGGAGGCGGTGCTCGCCGAGTGGCGGGCCGACTCCCGGCGCCGGCTCGGGGAGTTGCGCGCCGCCGCAGACCAGCGGGCCCGCGCCAGCGGCGAGCTGGCCTTCCTCCTCGAACCCGATCTGAGGGACGGCCGCGGCGGGCTCCGCGACGTCCAGGCCATGCAGGCGGTGTCCGCCGCCTGGGTCGCCTCGGCGCCCGGCCCCCGGGCGCGAGAGGCGTACGAGCTCATCCTCGACGTGCGGCACGCGCTGCACGTCGTCACCGGCCGTGGCACCGACCGGCTGGTGTTGCAGGAGCAGGACGCGGTGGCCGGGTTGCTCGGCCTGCTCGACGCCGAGGCGCTGATGCGCAGGCTCGCCGAGGCGGGCCGCACCATCTCCCACGCGTTCGACGCCACCTGGCGCACCGTTGACAGGCTCCTGTCAGGCCCCGCTCCCCGGGGCCGCCGCCCGCTGGCGGACGGCGTGGTCGAGCACGGCGGCGAGGTGGTGCTCGCCCGGGGGGTCGACCCGCGCAAGGACCCCGTCCTGGTGTTGCGGGCCGCCGCCGCGGCGGCGGACTCGGGGCTGCCGCTCGCCCCCGCCACGGTGTCCGTTCTGGCTGCTCAGTCGCCGCCGATGCCGGTGCCGTGGCCCGAGGAGGCGCGCGACGCGCTGGTGTCGGTCCTCGGCGCGGGCCGCGCCGCGGTGCCCGTGTGGGAGGAGCTCGACCAGGCGGGCATCCTTGTCAAGCTGCTTCCTGACTGGGAGCGTGTACGCCACCGTCCGCAGCGCAATCCGATCCACCGGTTCACGGTCGACCGGCACCTGATCGAGGCCGCCGCGAACGCCGCCAGCCACACCCGCGAGGTCTCCCGTCCCGATCTCCTGCTGATCGGGGCGCTGCTGCACGACATCGGCAAGGGGTGGCCCGGCGACCACTCGGCGACCGGCGAGGTCGTGGTCCGCGACATCGCCACCCGCATCGGCCTGCCCGCATCCGACGTGGAGATCCTCGCGACCGTCGTCCGCCACCACCTGCTGCTGCCGGAGACCGCCACCCGCAGGGACCTCGACGACCCCGTCACGATCGAGAAGGTCGCGGCCACGGTCGGCACGCGGGAGGTCCTCGACCTGCTGGCCGCGCTGGCGGTCGCCGACGGCAACGCGACCGGCCCTGCGGCGTGGAACGGCTGGAAGGCGGGGCTCGTCGCCGACCTCGTGCGCCGCGTCAGGTCCATGCTCGCCGGCTCGCCCCCGCCCAGGCCGCCCATGCTCTCGGCCGAGCAGGCCGCGCTCGCCCGGCACGGCGGCGGCGCCGTACGCGTCAACGGGGGAGCGGTCACGGTCGTCGCTCCCGACCGGGTGGGCCTGCTGTGGAGCGCCGCGGGCGTGCTCGCCGCGCACCGGCTCGTCGTACGCTCCGCCTCGGCCGCCTCCGCGGGGTCCACGGCCGTGATCGAGTTCTCCGTCATCCCCGAGTACGGCTCGCCGCCCGACCCCGCGACGCTGGAGGCCGATCTCCGTCTCGTCCTTGCTGGGCGCCTTGACATCGAGCAGCGGCTGGCCCGCCGTACGCGCTCCATGAGGCCGCCTCGCGTGCCCGTCGCCCCACCCCGCGTGACGTTGGTGGACGATGCTTCCGCGACCGCCACCGTGGTGGAAGTCAGGGCCCATGACAGGCCGGGGCTGCTGTGGCGCATTGGACGGGCGTTCGGTGAGTGCGGTCTTGACGTGAGGGCCGCCCGCGTGGAGACTCTCGGCGCGGAGGCGGTGGACGTCTTCTACGTAGTGGATCGCGCCGGTCGCTCCCTCAGCGGCGACGCGCAGAGGGCTCAAGTCCGCGATCAAGTGCTTGCCGCACTGAGATAACCAACAGCACACGACTGGCGGACATCTTTGTAACAATGGTGTCCGAAATGCCTGGTAAGTCGGATGCTGTGGATACCTTGTGGACGGCTTGAGGGCCCGTTGACTGAGGGGACGATTGAGGGGTAGCGGAAGCAGTGACTACGGGGAACTCCGGCGGCCCAGCCGCGCAGCGAGACCGCGAACGGCGGTCACTGCCTCGCTTCGGCTTGCGCAACTGGCGCGTGCGGTGGCGGCTCACCGCGCTCATCCTGGTGCCCACCATCGCCGGCGTCGTGCTCGGGGGAGCGCGCGTGGTCGAGTCGGTCCAGAGCATCGGCGTCTACGACCGCACGGCCATCGGCGCCGAGCAGTCCGGGCGCATCCGCGACCTCGTGCAGGCGATCGGGCTGGAGCGTGACACCGCCGGCTGGGCCGGCGCCGGCCGTGCCCTGCGCAAGAAGCTCGCCGCCCCGCTGGAGCAGCGCAAGGCCGCCGTCGACACGCTGGTCAAGGCCGTGCGGTCCGACCTCGACACGATGGACGCGTCTTACGGCCCCCGCATCGTCAAGGCCGCCGACCAGGCGAAATACGACCTGAGCCGGCTGGACCAGATCCGGGACGAGGGCCAGACCGACTCCGTCCGCTACGACTTCCTCACCGACACCCTGCTCAGGCTGCACGACGAGCTGAGCCTGCTGTCCGACGACTCGCAGATCATCGGCCAGTTCCGCGCGCTGAGCGCACTCGCGTCGGCCAAGGAGGAGATTTCCCGGCAGCGCGTCCAGCTGATCCAGGCCTCCTACAACACCCAGCGGGTGGGCGCCGAAGAGGTCGAGGCGTTCATCGCCTCCAACGCGCGCCAGCAGAGCGACATCGCCGCCGTCGGCGCGGAGGCCGGCCCCGACGTCGGGCTCGCCCTGTCCAGGCGGCTGACCGGCACCGAGGAATACGTCAACGTCCAGCTCACCAAGTCACGCGCGATCACGCTGGTCAGCGGCCGGTCGCCGGGCGCGCGGATCACCGAGAACCTGATCTCCGCCACGGGTGACCGCGAGCAGTGGTTCAAGCAGAACACGACCACCATCGAGGTGCTCCACGGGATCGAGGAGGACCTGGCGGGCAAGGTCGGCCTGCGCAGCCAGGAACTGCGCAGCGCCGAGATCCGCAACGCGGTCATCGCGGGAGTGCTCATCGTGGCGCTGCTGCTGCTCGTCCTGCTCCTCACCGTGGCCATCGCCCGGTCCATGGTCGGCCCGCTGCGCCGGCTGCGCACCGAGGCCCTGGAGATCGCCGGCTTCCGGCTCCCCGACGTGGTGCGGCGGCTGCGCGTCAGCGGTGACGGCTCCGTGGGCGAGGTACGCCCCATCGAGGTTGAGGGCAACGACGAGATCGGCGAGGTGGCCAGGGCCTTCGACCAGGTGCACCGGCAGGCCGTGCGGCTGGCGGGCGAGGAGGCCGAGCTGCGCAGCAACATCAGCTCGATGTTCGTCAACCTCTCGCGCCGGACCCAGACGCTGGTCGAGCGGCAGATCTCGCTGATCGACGGCCTGGAGAAGGGCGAGCAGGACGGTGGCCGGCTGGCCGACCTGTTCAAACTCGACCACCTGGCCACCCGCATGCGCCGCAACTCCGAGAACCTGCTGGTCCTGGCCGGCCACGAGGCCACCCGCCGCCGCAGCCAGCCGGCCAAGCTGGTCGACGTCGTACGCGCCGCGCTGTCGGAGGTCGAGGGCTACGAGCGTGTCCAGGTCAAGGTGCACCGGGCCACCTCGGTGGTCGGCAGCGCCGCCAACGACCTGGTCCACCTGGTCGCCGAGCTGGTCGAGAACGCCATCCAGTTCTCCCCGAACAACTCCCAGGTCACGGTGACCAGCAGCCTCATCGAGGGCGGCGGCGCGCTGGTGTCGGTGGCCGACACCGGCATCAGCATGACCGAGGAGGAACTGGCCGAGGCCAACCGCCGCCTGGCCGAGCCCCCGGTCGTGGACGTGTCGGTCTCCCGGCGCATGGGTCTGTTCGTGGTCGGCCGGCTGGCGCTGCGCCACGGCATCAGGGTGCAGCTCAGGAAGGGCGAGGGCGCGGGGCTGATCGCCATGGTGCTGCTGCCGCCGGCGCTGATCGCCGACGGCGCGCAGCAGCCGCTGCCGCAGCGGCCGGCGTTCGGCGGCGGGACCGTGCCAGGTCAGGCGGGTGTGCCCGGTCAGGCGGGTGTGGCTGGCCAAGCGGGTGTGCCTGGTCAGGTCGGTGTGCCCGGTCAGGCGGTTCAGCCCACCTCGAACGGGACGTTCCGGTCGTTCGGCAGCTTCGGCTCCTTCGACCCGGACTCCCTCCGCCCGGGCGCCAACGGCAGGGCAGCAGGAGTGCCCCGGTCCGGCGCGGGCGCGTACGACAGCGCGCCGGGAGCGCCAGGGCCCGCGTTCGGGACGCACCCGTCCGATCCCGGCAGGGCGGGCGTCAACGGCTTCACCGCCGACACCGACGGCGGTTCCTACCGCAGGCAGCCGGCCTCGTTCGACTCCGGGACCTACCCGTCGTACCCGAGCAAGGGGTCTCCGCCATCCGGAAATGGCGCGTTCCAGACGCCGCCGCCCTCGTCGTATTCCACGAACGACGTGCGCAGGCCGGACCTGGTCCCTTCGGTCGACGTGTCGCCGGTGGGGCAGGAGCAGGAAGAGTTCCTGCCGATCTTCGCGTCGGTGGAGTCGGCCTGGTTCCGCAGGCCGCCCGAGGAGCAGGCGGCGCAGGCGGAGGGCGGCGGTGATGCCACGCCGGCGCAGGCCGTACGCTCTGGGGAGGAAGCGTGGCGAACGGCCGCTGACGCCGGTTGGCAGGCGGCGGCCGCCGCGAGCGAGCCGAGTCTCGGCGGGATCACCGCCGCCGGGCTTCCGAAGCGCACCCCCAAGGCGAATCTGGTCCCCGGCACGGCGGCCGGCCAGGCGGCACAGCAACATCAGCCGCCACGGCCGGCCTCCGCGCAACCGGTCTCCGCAGACCGGATGCGCAGCCGGATGGCCGGTTTCCAGCAGGGTGTGCGACGGGCCCGCCAGGAAGTACGTGGACAGGAGGAACAAGAGTGAGTAAGCGTCCCGCTGGGGAGGATGCGTGACAACCCTTAGCCATGAGGCACATCGCTTCGACTGGCTGATCACCGACTTCGTCCGCAACACGCCAGGTGTGGCGCACGCCGTCGTCGTCTCAGCCGACGGTCTGTGCCTGGCGGCGTCGGAGGGCTTCCCACCTGACAGGGCCGACCAGCTCGCCGCGGTCTCCGCGGGCCTGCTGAGCCTGACGGTGGGCGCGTCCAGGGTCTTCGAGGGCGGGTCGGTGACGCAGACCGTCGTCGAGATGCAGCGTGGCCTGCTCCTGGTCATGGCGATCAGCGACGGTTCCGTGCTCACGGTGCTGGCCGCGCCCGACTGCGACATGGGGCTCGTGGCCTATCAGATGACGCTGCTGGTGGACAGGGCGGGACAGGCGCTCACGCCGGCCCTGCGCGCGGAGCTCCAGGCGGCCAGGACGCGGTGATGTGATGGAACTGATGGGAGAGGGTCGTGTACGGCGTTGACGGGACCGGGGACGACGAGCCCTTGTTCCGCCCTTACGCGGTGACCGGCGGACGATCCGAGCCCCGCTATCACCTCGCGATGGAGACGTTGATCTCGTCGATGTCGATCCCGGACGACGAGATGGCCCTGCTCACCCCCGAGCAGGAGGCCATCATGCAGCTGTGCAGGACGTTCCGGTCGGTCGCCGAGATCTCGGCCCTGCTCCGCGTCCCGCTGGGCGTCGCCAGGGTGCTCGTGGCGGACATGTCCGATGAAGGGCTTGTCCGCCTGCACCAGCCCCACCTCAGCGAGGGACAGCCAGACCTCAACATGCTCGAAAGGGTGCTCAGTGGACTACGCAGGCTCTAGCCCCGGCCTCACGTCGACCAAGATCGTCGTCGCGGGTGGGTTCGGCGTCGGCAAGACGACGTTCGTGGGGGCGGTGTCCGAGATCCTCCCGCTCACGACGGAAGCGGTGATGACCGACGCGTCCGCGGGCATCGACGACCTCGGTCTGACGCCCCACAAGCAGACCACGACCGTGGCGATGGACTTCGGCCGGCTGTCGCTGGATCGTGACCTGATCCTCTATCTGTTCGGCACCCCCGGGCAGCACCGGTTCTGGTTCATGTGGGACGACCTGGTGCGCGGAGCCATCGGCGCGGTGGTGCTGCTCGACACCCGCCGCCTGGCCGACAGTTTCCCGGCCATCGACTACTTCGAAGAGGCCAAGCTGCCGTTCGTGATCGGTATCAACGGCTGGGAGGGCCAGTTCCCGCACTCCGACCAGGAGGTCAGGGAGGCGCTGGCGCTGTCGCCGCAGGTGCCGATCGTGCGCACCGACGCCCGCAACCGCGAGGCGGTCAAGTCGACGCTGATCTCGCTGGTCGAGCACGTCGTGCGGCTGCGCTCCGCTCCCGTGCGCTAGTGCTCCAGCCGGCTCCACGGCACGTCGATGAGCGAGTTGAGCACCGGCACGAGCTGCTCCTCCTCATAGGCGAAGTGCGACTCGAGCTCGCCGGCGATGCGGTCGAGCGCCGCGGCTCCGGAGGCTGCCCTCAGCCCTTCGGCCAGCTTGGCGACCACGGCGTGCTCGCTCCGCAACCGGTCGAGAGGCTCCTTCAGCCCCTGGCCGGCAACCGTACGGTGTACCGTACGAACGTGACCGTTGAGTATCCGGGAAAGGGCGACCCCGCGCGCAGCCTCGCGCTGCTCTGGCGCACCAGCGAGCGGGCCAGCCGCAAGGGCAAGCCAGAGCTGAGCGTCGACCGCATCGCCCGGGCCGCCATCGAGGTGGCCGACGCGGAGGGCCTGCAGGCGTTGTCCATGCGGCGCGTGGCCGAGCGGCTGGGCGTCGGGACGATGTCGCTCTACACGTACGTGCCCGGCAAGCCCGAGTTGCTCGACGTCATGCTGGACACCGTCTACGGCGAGACCGCCAGGCCGGAGGACGTGCCCGGCGGCTGGCGGAGCCGGCTGGAGCAGATCGCCAGGGCGAACTGGGCCCTCTACCTGCGCCACCCCTGGCTGCTGCAGGTGGCGACGAGCCGCCCCGTGCTCGGCCCCAACGTCACCGCGAAATACGAATACGAGCTGCGCGCGATCGACGGGATAGGTCTGACGGACCTGGAGATGGACTCGGTGATCACGCTGATCACCGGGTTCGTGCACGGCGCGGCCAGGGGCGCGGTGGAGGCCGCCCAGGCCGAGACCCGGACGGGCATGACCGACGAGCAGTGGTGGGCCGCGCACTCGCCCTTCTTCGGCAGGATCGCCGACGTCGACCGCTATCCCACGGCGACCCGGGTGGGGCAGGCGGTGGGGGAGGAGCTCAACGCGGCCTACAACCCCGAGCACGCCTTCGCGTTCGGCCTCCAGCGGGTGCTCGACGGCATCGAGGCTCTGGTGGCCGGCCGCGCCCCCGGACCGTGAGGGCCGGTCGGTCTGGCCTTGCAAGTGTGTCGGGCCAGGGGGCGGGAGCCGATCTGGTGGCTGAGCGGATCAACGGCCGGCTGATCGGTGTCGAGGCCAAGGCCACGGATGCCGTCGACCTCAAGGACTTCAAGGGCTTGACCATGTTCAGAAACACACTAGGAGAGCAGTTCGTCAACGGGTTCGTGCTGCACACAGGGAGACGGCCGCTCGCATTCGATGATCGGCTGACGGCGCTGCCGATCAGCGCGTTGTGGGACAGATAGCGCTACGGTTTCCTGCCACCGTGCCTGGTTCCTCGTTCAGGCTGGTCGTGGGTGCCGGTAGAACTCCACCCGCTCCGGGGCCAACGGAGTGTTGCCGAGGATGAGGTCGGCCGACTTCTCGGCGAGCATCATGACCGGGGCATAGATGTTGCCGTTGGTGACGTACGGCATGGCCGAGGCGTCAACGACGCGCAGCCCGTCCAGGCCGTGGACGCGCATGGTCTCCGGGTCCACCACCGCCATGTCGTCGGTGCCCATCTTGCAGGTGCAGGAGGGGTGGAGCGCGGTCTCGGCGTCCCTGGCCACCCAGTCGAGGATCTCCTCGTCGCTCTGCACGGCGGGGCCGGGGGAGAGCTCGCCGGCGTCGAGGCCGGCCCAGGCAGGCTGGGCCAGGATGGTCCTGGCGTGCCTGACGGCCTCCACCCACTCGCGGCGGTCCTGGTCGGTGGAGAGGTAGTTGAAGCGCAGGGCCGGCTTCTGGCGGGGGTCGGCCGACCTGATCCGCACCGAGCCCCTGGCGTCGGAGTACATCGGGCCGATGTGCACCTGGTAGCCGTGGCCGCCGGCCGGGGCCGTGCCGTCGTAGCGGACCGCGATCGGCAGGAAGTGGAACATCAGGTTCGGGTACGCCACGTCGTCGTTGGAGCGGATGAAGCCGCCGGCCTCGAAGTGGTTGGTGGCGCCAGGGCCGCTCCTGCGGAAGAGCCAGTCGGCGCCGATGAAGGGCCTGCGCCATCTGGCCAGGGACGGCTGCTGCGAGACCGGCCGCCTGCAGCCGTGCTGGACGTACACCTCCAGGTGGTCCTGGAGGTTCTCGCCCACGCCGGGAAGGTCGTGCACCATTCTCACGCCCAGGGGCTCCAGCAGGTCACGCGGGCCGACACCTGACAGGTGCAGGAGCTGGGGGGTGTTGACGGCGCCGGCGCTCAGGATGACCTCGCCCGCCTCGATACGCTCGCCGTCACACCGCACGCCGACGGCCCTGGTGCCGTCGAAGAGCACGCGCTCCACGAACGCGCGGGTTCTGACCGTGAGGTTGCGCCGGTGGCGTACCGGGTGCAGGTAGGCGCGGGCCGCACTGAGCCGGCGGCCGCGGTGGACGTTGCGGTCGAAGGCGGCGAAGCCCTCCTGGCGGTAGCCGTTCACGTCGTCGGTCAGCGGGTGGCCGGCCTGCTGCACCGCCTCGAAGAAGGCATCGAAGAGCGGGCCGCGGGCCGGGCCGCGTTCGAGCTTCAGCGGGCCGTCGCCGCCGCGGAAGTCCGTGCCGGGCTCGGCCAGGCAGGTCTCCATGCGCTTGAAGTAGGGCAGGCAGTGCGCGTAGTCCCAGTGCTCCATGCCGGGATCGGCGGCCCAGCGCTCGTAGTCGAGCGGGTTGCCGCGCTGGAAGATCATGCCGTTGATGCTGCTGGAGCCGCCCAGCACTTTGCCGCGGGCGTGGTAGACGCGGCGGCCGCGCATGTGCGGCTCGGGCTCGGACGCGTATTTCCAGTCGTAGAAGCGGCTGCCGATCGGGAACATCAGCGCGGCCGGCATGTGGATGAACACGTCCCACAGATAGTCGGGCCTGCCCGCCTCCAACACCAGCACGGACGTCGAGGGGTCGGCGCTGAGCCGGCCGGCCAGGGCGCAGCCCGCGCTGCCACCGCCCACGATGACGTAGTCGTACCTCAACGGGGAATCCAGTCCTTCCACACGATCTTGTTCTCCGCGACCCACCGCTCGGCCGCCTGCTCGGCGGTCATCTTCTCGTTGATCATGTCACTGGCCACGGTGTTCTGGTCGTCGTTGGTCCAGCTGAAGTTGCGGACCAGCTCGTACGCCTGCCCGCCGGTCTCCGCGAACCGCCGGCTGACGATCTTGTCGAGCAGGTAGGGAGGGTAGTCGCAGGCGATCGTGGCCGGGACCTCGTCGCAGCCCACCGCGTACGGGGGCAGCGCGACCTTGACGAGTTTGACCTTGGTGAACAGCCATTGCGGTTCGTAGAAATACATGAGCAAGGGCGTGCGATTTCTCGTCGCGGACTGGGCCGCCTTGATCAACGCCTCCTCGCTGCCGGAGTAGACGACTTTGTAGTTGAGGCTGAGGTTCTCGACGAGTGTCTCGTCGTTGGTCACGAACGTCGGATCGCCGTCCAGGATCTGCCCGGCATTTCCCGTCTTGGCGGTGCGGAAGAGGTGTGCGTATTTATTGAGGTTTCGGTAGTCCGTAATGTCGGGATATTTCTTGGCCATCCACTCGGGGACGTACCAGCCGATCACTCCCTTGTTCCCCGTGAGACCGGCCGACAGAGCGACCTTCTTCTCCTCGATGAACTCTTTCTTCAGATCGTTGTGCCCCCAGTTCTCGACGATCACGTCCACCTTGCCGGATTCGAAGTCGCGCCAGGATTGTTCCTCCGCCGCCTTGCGCGTCTTCACCGCGTATCCGAGCTCGTGCTTGAGCAGGTACGCCAGCACGGCCGCCTGGGCCTCGTAGCCCACCCAGGCGTGGACGTCGATGGCGACCGTCCCCTTGGACGCGGTGGCCGAGTCGGGCTCCCCGGTGGAGCAGGCCGCCAGGAGCAGGGCCGCGACCAGCGGCCCGACGAGCGTCTTCGTTCGCATCAGAGGTCTCCGTGCCCGGGCCCCGCGTGCCGGGGCCCGGGTCGTCGAGGGGCTACTTGGGGATCCACGCCTGCCACTTGGCGGGGTTGGCCTCGACCCACTTCTTGGCGGCCTCCTCGCCGGTCATGCCGTTGTTGGTCATGTCGTCGGCGACGGCGTTCTGGTCCTCGTTGGTCCAGGTGAAGTTCTTGACCAGCTCGTACGCCTTGCCGCCGGTGTCGGCGAACTTCTTGCTGACGATCTTGTCGAGGTCCATCTCCGGGTAGTCGCAGGCCACCTTCTTCGGGTCGGCGTCGCAACCCTCGGTGTAGGGCGGCAGGTTGACCCGGACCAGCTCGGTCTGGCTGAACAGCCAGTGCGGGTCCCAGAAGTAGAACAGCAGCGGCTTCTTCTGCGCCTGCGCCTGCTGGGCGCCCTTGATCAGGGCCGCCTCGCTGCCGCCGGTGACGATCTTGTAGTTGAGCTTGAGGTTCTTGATCAGCGCGGCCTCGTTGCTGACGTACGACGGGTCGCCGAACAGCAGCTGGCCCTTGCCGCCCGACTCGGAGGTCTTGAACAGCTCGGCGTACCTGTTGAGGTTGTTCCAGTCGGTGATGCCGGGGTGCTTGTCGGCCATCCACTTGGGGATGTACCAGCCGATGACGCCCTTGTTGCCGGTGGAGCCCGCTTCGAGGGCGACCTTCTTCTCCTCGATGAACTGCTTCTTCAGGTCGGGGTGACCCCAGTTCTCGATGATGACGTCGACGTCGCCGGTCTCGAAGCCCTCCCAGGCCAGCTGCTCCTTGATCTCGGGCAGCTCGACGTCGTAGTTGAGCTCGTTCTCCAGCAGGTACGCCACGACGTTGGCGCTGGCCTCGTAACCGACCCATGGATTGATGGCGATCTTCACCGTGCCGGCGGAGCCGCCCGAGGCGCTGGCGCCGGCCTCCGGCGCGGCCGAGCTGGTCGAGGTGCCGACCGTGGCTCCGCCGCAGCCCATCGCGGTGAGCCCGAGGGCGAGAAGGCCTGCGAGCAGGCGAATCTTCATGTGAACTTCCTCTTTCGGGGGGAAGAGCGCCTGTCGGCGCCCTGCGTGATGCGGTCGAGCATGACTCCGAGGAGCACTGTGGCGATGCCCGCCACAAAGCCCATGCCGAAGTCGGTCCGCTGGGAGAAGCCGAGGACCACGTCGTAGCCCAGCGCGCCCGCCCCGACCAGGCCGCCGATGACGACCATGGCCAGCGTCATCACGATGCCCTGGTTGGCCGCGAGCAGGATGGCCCTCCTGGCCATGGGCAGCTGCACCTTCCAGAGCAGCTGGCGCGGGGTCGAGCCCGCCGAGGCGGCGGCCTCGACGACCGTGGCGGGCACCCCTCTGATGCCGTCCTCGACCAGGCGTACGACCGGCGGGACCGCGTAGATGACGGAGGCGAAGATCGCGGTGAACCTGGTGGTGCCGAAGAGCGCCAGCGCCGGCAGCAGATAGACGAACGCGGGCAGGGTCTGCGCGGCGTCGAGGATGGGCCGCTGCACGGCCGAGAAGCGCGGCGAGCGGGCCGCGGCCACCCCGAGCAGCAGGCCGATGGCCAGCGTGACGAGCACCGCGACGGCGACCGTGCTCATCGTCATCATGCTGTGCTCCCACAGGCCGAGCAGCGCGATGGCCAGCAGGCAGGCCAGCGCCGTCAGCGCGGGACGCAGCCCGCTCACCCGCCAGGCGGCCGCGAGCACCGCGAGCGCCACCAGCCACCACGGAGCCGAGGTGAGCAGTGATTCCAGCGGGTTGAGCAGGGCGCGGGTGGTGACGTCCTTGATGAACGTCGTCACCGGGTACCAGTTCGTCTCGGCCCAGCGGGCGGCGTCGTTCACCTCCGCCACGACGTTGACGGTGAGGTTCTCGGGCCAGACGCGCGGCAGCACGGGGATGAGCGCGAGCCCGGCCACCGCCAGCGAGCCCGCCCCGACCAGGTCGACGCGTGAGGTCGTGGCGTGCGCGTCCCGGCGGGAGAGTGCCATCGTCATCCGGTCGAGCACCACCGCCATGATCACCACGGCCACCCCCGCCGGCAGCATGATGCCGACCTGGGCCCGCGACAGGCCGCGGATGATGTCGCCGCCCAGCCCCGGGGCCGAGATCAGGTTCGCGATGACGACCATGGACAGCGCCATCATGATCGTCTGGTTGACCGCCAGCGCCATCGTGGACCTGGCCAGCGGCAGGTAGACCTTGAACAACGTCTGCCGGCCCGTGGCGCCCAGCGAGGCGGACGCCTCGACCGCCGTGGGAGAGACCTCCGAGATGGCCAGGGCGGTGATGCGGATGGCGGGCGGGATCGCGTAGATCATCGTCGCGATGGCGCCGGCGGGCGCGCCGATGTGGAAGAACAACGCGAGCGGCGCCAGGTACGCGAACGTCGGCATGATCTGCATGACGTCGAGGACCGGCGTCAGCGCCCGGCGCACGCGGACGGAGAGCCCGGCCCACACGCCCAGCGGGATGCCGATGGCCAGCGACAGCAGCACCGCCACCGCGACCAGGGCCAGCGTGTCGACGCTCGACTCCCAGAGGCCGAGCAGGCCGAAGGCGCTCACGCCGCCCACCGCGAGCGCCGCGATCCACCGGCCGCCGGCCAACCAGCCCAGCGCGCCCATGACGCCCGTGATGCCGGGCCAGCCGAGCGCGTACAGGACGGTGTGGAAGGCGTCGTAGAGCCCGCCGACGAAGAGCCTGATGTAGTTGAGGAAGTACAGGAAGAGCGGGTTGTCGTTCCTGTTGTCGTCGATCCACTCGCGCCACTCGGTGACGGCCAGGAACGGCGCCGCCTCCCTGTTGTGCGGCAGCGTCGCCGTGTCGTGGAAGACCAGGTACGCCGCCGCGAACAGGACCGCCGCCCCCGCAGGGGGCGCCCACCGCGGCAGGCCGAGCCAGGCCGGCCTGCCGACGGCCGTGGCGCTGCTCATGCGCCCGCTCGCACGGGGGTCTCCTGACCCGACAGGAAGGACAGCAGGTCGACCCGGTCCACGACGCCCGCCAGCTCGTCGCCGTCCACGACCCTGATCGGGTGGGCGGACGCGGAGGAGGCGGCGATGGCGTCCCTGATGACCGTGGAGGCGGGTAACTCCGGGCCGTCCAGCGACTCGCCCGGCTCGAGGGGCCGGCAGAGCCGGCGCAGCGTCAGCACGTGACTTTTCGGCACGTCGCGGACGAAGTCGGCCACGTAGTCGTCTGCCGGCGCGCCCACCAGCTCCTCCGCGGTGCCGAGCTGCACGATCGAGCCGGCGCGCATGATCGCGATCCGCTCGCCCAGCTTGAGCGCCTCCGACAGGTCGTGCGTGATGAACACCAGCGTCTTGCCGACTTCCCGGTGCAGGCGGATGACCTCGGCCTGCATGTCGCGCCTGATCAGCGGGTCGAGCGCGCTGAACGGCTCGTCGAACAACATCACCTGTGGATCCACGGCCAGCGCGCGGGCCAGCCCGACCCGCTGCTGCATGCCGCCGGAGAGCTGGTCGGGGTAGGAATCGGCGTGGCCATCGAGGCCGACCAGCGCGAGGATCTCCTCGGCCCGCTCGTGCCTGGCGGCCCTGGGCGTGCCCTGGATCTCCAGCCCGTACGCGACGTTGTCGATCACCTTGCGGTGCGGCAGCAGGCCGAAGTGCTGGAAGACCATGCTGACCTGGTGCCGCCGGATCTCGCGGAGCCGGGCGGGTGGGGCGCGGCCGATGTCCTCGCCGCCGATGGTGATCTCGCCGGCGCTGGGTTCGATGAGCCGCGTGAGGCAGCGTACGAGTGTGGACTTGCCGCTGCCGGACAGCCCCATGACCACGAACACCTCGCCGGGGCGTACCTCGAAACCGACGTTCCTGACGGCGGCGGTGCAGCCGGTCTTCTCTCTCAGCGCGGCGGGATCGAGATGTCTGTCCTCGCTGTCCAGCACTTTCCGCGCCTTGGGCCCGAAGATCTTCCAAAGGCCCTCGACGGTGATGGCCGCGCTGTGAGAATCGCCCACACTCGCCTCCTCGTTATGACGTCGCTCAACATATGTGGTGATTAGCGACATTCTCAACGCTGTGACACTCCAGAGATCACGGTGCGGCTTCCGTGTTATGCGTTGAAACGTACTAACCGCTCATTGGCGGACATCTATCTTGATGTGGGTTAATTTCTCGCTCAGGGTGCTTCACGCGTGGGGTCCCAAGTTCTATCCTCAGGAGTCACACGACTCGACTTTTGTCGCGTTAAGTTCGGTTGGCCGTCCTGCATGGGATGTGTTCCAATTACCCGCACTTGCTGATTTCCCCGGGGTGTAGGCCCCTCATATCCGCCGATTCGGGCGAGGTGCGTTCGGTGAGTACACAGCTGGGCGAGAGGCAGGCCAGCGAGAGCGGCTGGCGGCTGCGCAATTGGCGCGTGCGGGCACGTCTGGTCGCGCTCATCCTCATCCCGACGGCCGCCGCCGTGCTGCTCGGCGGCGTCCAGGTGCTCGCCTCGACCGCCGCCGCCGGCGACTACGCCCGTACGAACCAGTTCGCCCAGATGTCCGCGGAGCTGGGCGAGCTCACCCACCAGGTGTCCACCGAGCGGGCCAGGACCGCGTGGTACATCGCGCGCGACCGGCCCACGGACGAGCTGGGCACCGTACGCACCCAGATGGGCCAGACCGACCAGTCCGTCACCGAGGTGCGCGGCCTCGCGCAGTCCCTGCTGAACGACGTGAGCGGCCGCACGGCGGACCAGATCGAGACCATGCTCAGCCGCCTGAACGACCTGAACACCCTGCGCGCGCAGGCGCTCGACGCCAACCTGCTGCCCGGCCCGGCCGTCGAGCTCTACACGACCGTGATCGCCGACCTGCTCTCCGTGCACAACGAGCTGATCAAGGGCAGCACCGACGACGAGTTGTTCCGCCAGACCCGCATGTTCGACGCGCTCGCCCGGGCCAAGGAGAGCGTCTCCTACCAGCAGGCGCTGGTCACGATCGTGCTGGTCGAGGGGGCGTTCGACCCCGACCAGCTCAAGCGTTTCCTCGGCGAGCAGTCCAAGGAGGCCAGCGAGCGCAGGGGCTTCGCCGAGGAGGCCACCGCCGACGAGCGCCGCTTCTTCGACGAGACCGTCAACGGCAGGTCCGCCGACCGCATGTTGTTCCTGCGCGAGCTGGTGATGATCAGGGCCACCAACGAGCTGCCGCTGCGCGGGCTCGACCAGGCCAAGCGCGACGACGCCAAGGAGTGGCACGACGCCACCGCCGTGGTCGTCGACTCCATGCGCACGGTCGAGCGGCGCCAGGCACAGGGCATCGTGGCCCGCAGTGAGGCGCTCAGCGCGGACGAGCGGCGGAAGGCGTTCGTGACCGCGGGCGCGGTGCTCGCGCTGCTGGTGGCCGTGCTGCTGATCACCACCGGTGTGGCCAGGTCGCTCGTACGCCCCCTGCGCCGCCTGCGCAGCGAGGCGCTGGAGATCGCGGGCCGGCGGCTGCCCGACTTCGTGCAGCACCTGCGGGAGTCGCGCGACGGCGCGGTCAACGCCGAGGTGCCGCCCATCGGCATCTTCTCCAGGGACGAGGTGGGCGAGGTCGCGCGCGCGTTCGACGAGGTGCACCGCGAGGCCGTACGGCTGGCGGGCGACGAGGCGCGGTTGCGCTCCAACGTCAACGCCATGTTCGTCAACCTGTCCAGGCGCAGCCAGACGCTCGTCGAACGGCAGCTCACGCTGATCGAGCGGCTGGAGCGCGGAGAGCGCGACGACGCCCGGCTCGGCGACCTGTTCAAGCTCGACCACCTGGCCACCCGCATGCGGCGCAACAGCGAGAACCTGCTCGTGCTGGCAGGCCAGGAGGCCGCCCGCAAGTGGAGCGAACCGGTCGAGCTGATGGACATCGTGCGGGCGGCGCTGGGCGAGGTGGAGAGCTACGACCGGGTCAGCATCCAGGTCGAGTCGGACGTCGCGATCGCCGGCCAGGCCGTCACCGACGTGGTGCACCTGCTCGCGGAGCTGGTCGAGAACGCCGTCTCCTTCTCCTCCCGGGACACCAAGGTCATCATCTCCAGCGGCCGCATCGACGAGGGCAGCCTGATGTTGTCGGTCACCGACCAGGGGATCGGCATGAGCTCCGACGAACTGGCCGAGGCCAACTGGCGGCTGGCCAATCCGCCGGTCGTGGACGTGTCGGTCTCCCGGCGCATGGGCCTGTTCGTGGTCGGCCGGCTGGCGCTGCGCCACACCATCAGGGTCCAGCTGCGGGCGCAGGACATCGGCGGGCTGACCGCCATGGTGCTGATCCCGCCGATGTTGCTGACGGAGGTGCCGAGCGCGGTGCCCGCGCCGGGACAGGTCCAGGTGCCCAGGCAGGCGCAGGTGCGCACGCCGTCCTTCGGGACCGCCGACTCCTTCGCCGCCCCCGTTCACACACCGCCGCCCGCCTCCCTGACGGGCCCTCCGCCCGGGCATCCGTCGTTCGACGCCGCGCCCGTGGCGGCCGAGCCGTCGTCGTGGTTCGGCCCGTCGCCGACCAGCCCGGGAGAGCAGCCGCCGTACACCTATCCAGGCGAGCAGCCGCCGTACACCCACGCGGCCGAGCCGCCGCCCGACCTGGCGGGGCCGTCCCAGGACGAGTTCCTGCCCATCTTCACCGCCGTCGAGGGGAGCAGCTGGTTCAGCAAGGCGGCCCCCACCGCCGACCACCGCGACTCCTCCTGGACCTCGCCCGCCGACCAGGGATGGCAGGCCGCGGGCGCGGCCGCGGAACCCGCCCAGAGCGGCACCACGAACTCGGGCTTGCCGAAAAGGACGCCGAAGGCGAATCTGGTACCGGGCACCGCGAATCCGGCTCCCACTCCCGCTCCCGCTCCACCGCTGTCCCCTGATCGGCTGCGTTCCAGGCTGGCCGGCTACCAGCAGGGCGTGCGCAAGGGCCGTGCCGAGCTCGAGGAGGACTCATGAAGGAGCTGAGCCAGGCCGCCAGGGACGTCAACTGGCTGGTCACCGGCTTTGTCGAAGAGGTGCCTGGCGTGGCGCACGCCGTCGTCGTCTCCGCCGACGGGCTGCCCATGGCATATTCGCGGGGCTTTCCCAAGGACCGCGCCGACCAGCTCGCCGCCATCGCGGCGGGCCTGGTCAGCCTCACGCACGGATCGGCGCGGGTCTTCGAGGGCGGAGGGGTCACCCAGACGCTCGTCGAGATGGACCGCGGACTGCTGCTCGTGATGTCGATCGGCGACGGATCCTGCCTGGCGGTGCTGGCCGCACCCGACTGCGACATGGGGCTCGTCGCCTACCAGATGACGATCCTGGTCGAGCGCGCGGGCGAGGTGCTCACGCCCGCCGTACGGGCGGAGCTGTCCGCCGCGCGTCCGTGGTGATCATGTGTGCTTACAGGCCGCAGACCCCGGGCTTCAGCCCTGCGGACAGGCCGGAACGGGGGCCCAGATCCAACACGATCATGGCCTACCACGTTAAGCACGTCCCAGATCGTGAAGCGGGCCCACAAGTACCGCTTCCACCCGACTCCCGAACGGGCGGATCTGCTGAACCGCACGTTCGGGGGGATCCGGCTGGTCTGGAACAAGACACTCGCCGAGCGGAACCGCCGCTACACCGACGAGGGCGTCTCGACTTTGTCCGTGGACACGGCCACGTGGCTGACCGCATGGAAGCAGGACCCGGAACTGGAGTTCCTGCGCGAGGTGTCGAACGTCCCGTTGCGGCAGGCGTTGCGTCGGCAGCAGATAGCGTCCAACAACTTCTTCGCCAAGCGTGCCCGCTACCCGCGATTCACGTCGGTCGAGGAGGAGATCAGCCCGCTGCCGCCCGTGGATGCGCAGGTCGGGATGGATGCCGGGCTCACTCATCTACTGACGCTTTCCACCGGCGAGAAGATCACGAAGGTCCCCACTCGATTGGTGCGCGAGAACCAAACGCTCGCGATCGAGGACCTGACCGTCCGCAACCTGGTCAAGAACCACTCGCCGGCCCGCGCCATCTCCGACGCCTCCGGGCGGGAGCTGCGGGGGATGCTGGCCTACAAGTCCGCCTGGTACGGGCGGAGGCTGGCGGCTGTGGACCGATGGTTCCCGTCGTCGAAGCTGTGCTCGGCTCGCGGATGCGGGCACGTCAACGGGTCCATGCCGTCGAACGTCCGCTCGTGGAGCTGTCCTGCCTGCGAAAGCCTCCACGACCGGGACGTGAAGGCGGCGAAGAACATCCTCGCGGCCGGGCTGGTCGAGAGGTAAAACGCCTGCGGAGGGCTGGTAAGACCGGCCCCGGAGTCTTCCGGGGAGGCGTGGCCCGATGAAACAGGAACCCCGATCCGGTGACGGGTTGGAGTCCCGTGCCTTGGGGCCTGGGGAGGAAGTCAAGGGAGTGAACCGTGGCATCGTGGGATAACGGTGAGCCGGAGGCCGAGCGCAGCTCGCTCGTCCGCATGTACGCCGTCACCGGCGGGAGGACCGCCCCGCGCACCGAGCTGGCCATGGAGGCCCTGGTGTCGTCGGCGACCTCGGCCCGGCTCGGTTCGACCTACACCCGCGAATACCGGGCGATCAGCGAGTTGTGCCGGCAGGTGCGGTCCGTGGCGGAGATCTCGGCGCTGCTGAGTGTCCCTCTCGGAGTGGCGCGGGTGCTCATCGCCGACATGGAGGCGGACGGGCTGGTCAGGGTGTACCAGCCGCAGCTGAACGCGGGATTACCCGATAAGAACCTGCTTGAAAGGGTGTTAAGTGGACTTCGCAGGCTCTAGCCGGCTCACCTCGACGAAGATCGTCGTGGCGGGCGGGTTCGGCGTGGGCAAGACCACGTTCGTGAGCTCCGTTTCCGAGATCCTGCCGCTGACCACCGAGGCGGTGATGACCGACGCGTCGGCGGGCATCGACGACCTCGGCCACACACCGGGCAAGACCACCACCACCGTGGCCATGGACTTCGGGCGGCTCTCCCTGGCGGACGACCTGATCCTCTATCTGTTCGGCACGCCGGGCCAGTACCGGTTCTGGTTCATGTGGGACGACCTGGTGCGCGGTGCCATCGGCGCCGTGGTGCTGGTCGACTCGCGCCGGCTCGCCGACAGTTTCCCCGCCGTCGACTACTTCGAGGAGTCGCGGATCCCGTTCGTGGTCGGCCTGAACGGCTGGAACGGCGAGTTCCCGCACGTCGAGAGCGAGGTGCGGGAGGCGCTCACGCTATCGCCGCACGTGCCGGTCGTCCGCACGGACGCGCGGGCGCGCCCGGCGGTCAAGCACACCCTCATCACGCTCGTCGAGCACGCCATGGCCGTGCGCGCCGGCTGACCACCCCTACCGACCCGCCCACCAGTGGGCGGCCACCAGCTCGGCCACCAGGGTCTCCGTGAGCAGGGCCACGTCAGGGTCGCCGTCGTGCCGGTAGCGGATGGCGGCCGCGGCGTCCTTCACCTCCGCGCCGACGGCGAGCACCGTCGAACCCCGCAGGCGTACCCAGTCCATGGCCTGCTCGTCGTAGCGGGAACCCGGGTAGAGCACGGCCCGGTAGTCGAGGGTCTTGGTGAGGTAGACGTCCACGTGGGACCAGTCGCCCGTCTCGCACGCGTCGGCCGGGCGGCGCGGACCTTCGCGGAACATCAGCGCCGACTGCTCCGCCGACGACAGGCGCTCGGCGGGGGCGACGGTGTAGACGCCGTGCGGGCCGTCGAGCAGCTCCAGCGCCTGCGGGAGCCAGGCGTCCCGGCGGTCCAGCAGGTCGGCGGTGGCCTCGGCGACCCGCTCCACCAGGGCGGGGACGTCGCGGTCCCGCCCGGTGAGCGTGGCCTCCATGAGCAGCAGGAGCGCCAGGGTGTGCTGGAACGTCCGGCACGCGACGCCACCGCGTTCCTCGCCCGCGTGCGTGGGGATCACCAGGTCGGCCGCCTCGGCGAGGGGGGAGACCGTGGTGTTGGTGAGCACGGCGACGGGGGAGGGGCCACCCGCGTAGCGGGCCGTGGCGTCGAGGGTCTCCCCACTGGCGCCAGTGGCTGAGATCGGCACGACCAGGGTGTCCTCCCTCGCCGGGTGGGTGGCGGCGGCGGAGGCGTAGTCGGCGTACGCGTCGACGCCCGCCGCGCGCAGGCGCAGGGCGGCCACCCCGGCGGCGTAGCGGGAACTGCCCATGCCGAGGAAGAGCACCCTCGTGATGCCCGGAGGCAGGGCGCGGAACGGGTTCTCCTCGGCCAGGGCGCCGGCCAGGCTCCGGAGCGCCTCCGGCTTGGCCTCCAGGTCGGACAGATAGAGCTCGGGGTTCACGGGTTGTTCTCCTCGGGATACCAGGTGCGCAGGACGCCCATGGGGGCGTAGCGCCAGCGGGGCAGGTGACGGGCGGCGTAGATGAGCTCCCGGCACTCCTGCTCCACTTCGAACGGGCGGATCAGCCTGTCGTCCAGCAGGTCAGGCCGGCCCCGCTCGGCCAGGCGGGCCCGGTAGGCGGACAGCAGGGCGGCGCGGGCGGCGGCCGCCCACGCGGCGGCCTCGGCGGGCGGCGTGGACCGCCGCTTGATCGCCACCTGCGCCACGTGCTCCAGGCTCGTGGTCAGCTGGGCGACGTCCCTGGCCGCCGGCTGGTACGGGTCCGCGTCGGCGACCGTCGGGTTGCCGTCGAAATCGATCACCGCGTACCCGCCCTCCCACCGGAGGATCTGGCCGACGTGGAGGTCGCCGTGGATCCTGATGCGCGGGCCGGTCGTCGGGACGTCCAGCGGGGCCAGGTCGCGCCGGAGGGTGGCGGACCTGGTGGAAAGCCATTCGCCGTCGTCGCCGCCGGTCAGCTCCAGGGCCTCCGCGAGCGCGCCCGCCGCCCGCTCAGCCGGACGTGTCGTCAGCGTGGGGCCGGTCCCGCCAGGGGGCGGCGGCAGCGTGGCGAGGGCGAGATGCAGGTCGGCGGCGAGGCGGCCGAGCGGCGTGGCGAAGGCGGTGGCGCCGGCCCGGTCCGGCGACGCGGCCTCGTCCACGCACCACTCCCAGCCGTCCCGTGCTCCGGGGAGATAGCCCGTGACCAGGGCGAGGAGGTGGTCACGGCCGTCCAGCACCGCGGTCAGCGCCGCGTACGGAGGAGCGGTGTCATTGAAGCCCGCCTCAACGAGGTGGGCGAGCATCTCGGGGGCGGGATGCGGCAGGAGCGCCGGCGGGGACAGCCACTTGACCACCACCTTCTCGGCCACGACCACGGAATAGTTGGTCTGGTCCACGTGCGGACCGAAGTCACGTTCACCTGGGACCCCAGTGTGGAGATCTCCAGAGTCGTACGAGAAGGTGGGCAACGGGCGGAAACGGTGCACCGCGAAGGGCGGCGGCGGCTCGTCTTCCAGCAGCCCCACGAGTGCGGTGGTGAGCCCGCGATCTCGGCCGGTGAGGGGCCTCTCACCGAGAGAGATCAACCGGCACCCTATTGAATCCCAATTCAACACGATCGCCAAACTTCCAGGTAGCAATGTCATAAAAAGTCTTGCCCATGTTGATATCTGCTGCAACACTCCTGGTCTGGTCCGCTGTGTCCGGTAAGGTCGCGCGACCCCTCTAACACCGCAAATTCAAGAAGGAGTAGCGGCCGTGTCCCGTATCCGGTTCACCCGTCGTCTCCCGGCCGCCGTCGCGGCGGCCGGCCTCGCGCTTGCCGTCTCGGCGTGCGGCGGTGAGTCGTCGACAAGCCCAGAAGGCACGAACGCGGCGGCGGCCGACGACCTCAAGCCGAACGCGGACCTGACCCAGCAGTCCATCCAGGTGACGGTCTGGGATGGCTACCTGCCCGAGGAGTTCACCAAGGGGGCCAAGGACAAGCTCAAGGTCAAGGACATCAAGATCGCCCTGCACGCCACCAACGAGGATGCGATGGCCAAGCTCACCGCCTCCGGTGACAGCGGGGTCGACGTGGCGTTCGTGTCCGGCCAGTACGCCCAGGCGCTCAATGAGCAGGGCCTGCTGGAGCCGATCCACCCCGAGCTGATCCCCAACCTGGCCAACCTCTACCCCGAGGCCACCCAGCTCTCCTACGACAAGGGCAACAAGATCTCCGTGCCCTACACCTGGGGCACGACCGGCATCTGCTACCGGACCGACCTGGTGAAGAAGAAGCCGTCCAGTTGGAACGATCTCCTCAAGCCACCGGCCTGGGCCGACAAGAAGGTCACCATGATGACCACCGAGCGCTGGCTGGCCCTGCCGGCGCTCAAGGCCCTCGGATACTCGGTCAACACGGACAAGGACGAGGAGATCGCCAAGGCCAAGGAACTCCTCGTGGCCCAGAAGCCGCATCTGCTCGGCTACGACGACACGACGTTCGGCGACAAGCTGAAGTCCGGCGAGGCCATCATGGTCGAGGCGTGGGACGGCTGGTGCCCGACGACCGACCCCAAGGGCAACATCGCGTTCGAGGTGCCGAAGGAGGGCAGCGACCTCTGGGTGGACACCATGGTGATCATGAAGTCCTCCAAGAACAAGGAGGCCGCCCACGCGCTCATCAACTACATCCTCGCCCCCGAGAACCACAGCTGGGCGGCCGAGAACATCAACTACAAGGTGCCCAACAAGGCGGCCATGGAGCGCGTGAAGGTCGCGAAGGGCTCGCTGCTCGGCATCAAGCCGGACGAGCTGCTCGATGGTGAGTCGATCGTCGACCTGGGACAGGCGTCCACGAAGTACACCCGTCTGTCGACGGAAGTCACGGCGCAGTCGTAACCGCGGTGACCTCTGAGCTCAAGGCCCGGCCGGCGACCCCTTCGCGTGGACGCCGGCTGGGCGCGTTCGTGTTCCTGTCGCCCGGACTGACCTACCTGGTCGTACTGCTGCTGGTGCCGCTGGCCCTGGTGCTGAGCAACACCGTCTTCCAGCGCGGGCGCTTCGGCGGCGTGGTGTACGAGTTCACCACCGAGAACTTCGCCCGCCTGATGGACCCGCTCTACCTGGGCGTGGTCGGCGGATCGCTGCGCATCGCGGCCCTGACGACGGCCATCGCGCTGCTGATCGGCTATCCGACGGCCTACGCGATCGCCCGGCTCTCGCCCAAGTGGAAGACGATCGCCCTGGTCGCGATCGTGTTGCCGTTCTGGACCAACTTCATCATCCGCGTCTATGCGTGGATCATCCTGCTCAGCGGTCCTGGGCTGGTCAACAGCGGGCTGGCGGCGATCGGGCTCGGGCCGTACGAGCTGCTCTACAACCAGGGTGCGATCGTCACCGGGCTGCTCTACTCGTACCTGCCGCTGATGGTGCTGCCGCTGTACGCCGCGATCGAGCGGCTGGACCCGCAGCTCAGAGAGGCCTCGGCGAACCTCGGCGCCTCGCCGTTCACCACGTTCCGCAAGGTCACGCTGCCGCTCACGGTCCCGGGCGTGCTGAGCGGTTGCCTGTTCGTGTTCGTGCCGAGCTTCGGCAACTTCGTCATCCCCGAGATCCTGGGCGGCAACAAGTCGATCATGGTCGGCAACCTGATCCGCGACCAGTTCCTGAAGGCACGCGACTGGCCGTTCGGCTCGACGCTGGCGCTGGCGCTCATCGCGGTGCTCCTGGTGCTGCTGATGGCGCAGGCATGGGTGGCGCGCCGTGCGTAGGTCCAAGCTGCTGTTCGTCCCGCTCTGGGTGACGTACGTCTTCCTCTACCTGCCGATCGTCGTGCTCGTCGTCATGTCGTTCAACGCCGGCGAGTCTCCGTACACCTATGAGGGCTTCAGCCTCAAGTGGTACGGCGAGCTGGCCGCGGACGAGCGGATCATCAACGGCCTGATCAACACGCTGATCGTGGCTGTGGGGTCGACCGCGATCGCGACCGTGCTGGGCACGCTGCTGGCCGTCGGCCTGGCCCGCCACTCCAGGTCCAAGGCCCTCGACGCGCTGGCGCTGATGCCCGCGGTGCTGCCCGACCTGGTGCTGGCGATCGGGCTACTGCTCTTCTACGGCGTGATCGCGCTGACGCTCGGCCACTACTCGGTGATCCTCGCGCACGCCCTGTTCTCCATGGCGTTCGTGGCCGCGGTGGTGCGCACCCGGCTCTCCGGGGCCGACACCTCGCTGGAGGAGGCATCGCGCGACCTCGGCGCGGGACACGTGGTCACGTTCATGAAGATCACTTTGCCGCAGCTGGCGCCGGGCATCGTGGCGGGGGCGCTGCTGGCTTTCACGTTGTCGCTCGACGAGTTCGTGATCGCCTTCTTCACGATCGGGAACGCCGAGCCGACGCTGCCGATCGTCATCTACTCGATGATCCGTTTCGGGGTGACCCCGAAGATCAACGCGCTGGCCGCGATCCTGCTGCTCGTGAGCTTCGTAGCGGTGATCGCAGGTCAGCGTCTGACGAGAATCGGGGAGAGGGAGCCGAACCGGACACCTGGAGGAACCGCATGAGGGCCCCAGGGTGCAAGGTGAGGCGGACTCGACCATGAGAAGTGAGAGACAGAGTGCTGAAGGTTGACGGAATCACCCGCAGGTTCGGCGACGTCACCGCGCTCGACGACGTCTCGCTGGAGATCGGACAGGGCGAGTTCTTCGCCCTGCTCGGGCCGTCGGGGTGCGGCAAGACCACGCTGCTGCGCATCATCGCCGGGTTCGAGACCCCCGACAAGGGCACGGTCACCCTCGATGGGGACGACCTGCTGGCCCTGCCGCCGAACCGGAGACCGATCAGCCTGATGTTCCAGTCGTACGCGCTGTTCCCGCACATGACCGTGGCCAGGAACGTCGCCTACGGCCTGGAGCGGGAGCGCCTGCCCCGCCAGGAGATCAAGCAGCGCGTCGGCGAGGTGCTTGAGACGGTCGGGCTGACCGCGCACGCCTCGCGCAAGCCCGCCCAGCTCTCCGGCGGCCAGCGGCAGCGGGTGGCGCTCGCCCGTTCCATCGTCAAGCGGCCGCGCCTGCTGCTGCTCGACGAGCCGCTGTCGGCCCTGGACAAGAAGGTCCGCGCCGACATGCAGCTGGAGCTCAAGCGGCTGCAGCACGACGTCGGCATCACGTTCGTGGTCGTCACGCACGACCAGGAGGAGGCCATGTCGCTGGCCGACCGCATCGCGGTGTTCGACAGCGGCGCCGTGTGCCAGGTGGACGAGCCCGTCCCGCTGTACGAGCGGCCGAAGTCGCCGTTCGTGGCCGGCTTCGTCGGCGCCAACAACCTGTTCGAGGGCGTTGCCGGCGGCCCCGGCGGGCTCAAGAGCGAGGAGTTCGGCGTGCTGGCGGGCACGCCCATGACCGAGCTCGCGGCGGGCGGCAAGGCGCTGCTCGCGGTACGCCCCGAGCGGGTCAGGCTGGTCGACGAGAACGAGACGGGGGGCCTGCGGGGCAGCGTCCTCGACGTCAGCTTCTACGGCGGCGTGTCGCACATCTCCGTGGACGTGCCGGGCCGGGGCAAGCCGGTGCTCGTCGCCGTCCAGGGCGCCAGCGCGGTGGAGGCGGGGGCCAAGGTCAAGGTGCGCTGGAACGCCGAGGACGCCGTCATCATGGCGGTCGATCAGTGAGACAGGTCGTTGCCCGTGGCCGCCCGGGCGTAGGACAGGATCAGTTCGGCCGCCTCGGCCGGGCCGATCACCGGGTGTCTGGCCGTGATGCGGTAGCCGTACGCGTCCTCCAGCGCCACCAGATTGCGCGCGATCGTCAGAGAGTCGGCGCTCAGCCGGAACACCCCCAGCGCTGCCCCCGTGTCGAGGATCGCCTGGTACATGGAGACCTGGCGGTCATAGAGCGAGGTGAGCAACACGCCGTAGACCCTGTTGCGGCCCGCGGCCCCGCCGAGTTCGTTGAGCAGGCGGACGTCGGGGTCGAGTGGTCCGGTCGGCAGCCCCAACCTGATGGTCACGACCAGTTTCTCGACCGGATCGGTGAAGTCGGCGAGCCGGCGCAGCCGCTGCTCGTAGAAGCGCTCCATGCCGGCGTGCTGCGCCTCGACCAGCAGTTCGCTGAGGTCGGGGTAGTGGTAGAGCACGGCTCCGGAGGTCAGGCCGGCCTCCTCGGCCACGTGGGAGAGTTGTACTCCGTCGATGCCATGGCGGATGATGGCCCTGCGCGCGGCCTCGATCAAGTCGATGCGCCGGTCACTCCGGCTTTTACGCTGAGCCACCCCCACCACCTTCACCCGTTTGGCTGCTGTTCAGTTAGCCGTGACCATAGTGCCCGTAAGTTGACCTTCACGCTAGATGCGTTTTTGAATTCCCCTTCAAATTGATCAGCTCTTCCGGAGTCTCGATGTCTCTCACCATCCTGTTCATGCCTGAAAGCGCCTACGGTCCCACCAACAACTGCATCGGCATCGGCGACATCCTGCGTCGCCGGGGTCACCGCGTCGTCTTCGCCGCCGAGGCGTCGTGGAAGGGCAAGCTCGAAGCGCTCGGCTTCGAGGAGGACCTCGTCAACCTCGCGCCTCCCCCTGATGACGCCGAGGAACAGGACCCCGGGCAGTTCTGGAAGGACTTCATCCGCGAGACCGCGCCCGAATACCGCAAGAGCACCCGTGAGCAGCTCGAGACCGTCGTCAAGCCCATCTGGGCCGAGCTGATCGACGGCGCGAAATACTGCGAGCCGCAGCTCAAGGCCATCATCGAGCGGGTGCGGCCGGACATCATCGTCGAGGACAACGTGCTCACGTTCCCGGCGCTGGTCACGGCGGGCAAGAAGTTCGTCCGCATCGTCTCGTGCAACCCGCTCGAGGTCCGCGGCGAGAACGTCGCGCCGGTCTTCTCGGGGCTGCCCGCCGGCGACCGCTCGGAGTGGGACGCCTTCCGCGCGGAGTACGACCGCACCCACGGTGAGCTCTGGGCCGCCTGGAACGAGTGGTGCGTCGAGCAGGGCGCCGAGCCGCTGCCCGAGCTCGACTTCATGCACAAGGGCGACCTGAACCTCTACGTCTACCCGGAGATCGCCGACTACGCCGACGCCCGGCCGCTGGACGACACCTGGCACCGGCTCGACTCCTCGGTGCGCGAGACGGAGGAGAAGTTCGAGCTGCCCTTCGAGCGTCAGCACGAGCGGAACGACGGCGCGTTGATCTACTTCTCGCTCGGCTCGCTCGGCTCGTCCGACGTGGAGCTGATGCGGCGGGTGATCGGCGTGCTGGCCGACACTCCGCATCAGTACATCGTCTCCAAGGGCCCGCTGCACGAGGAGATCGAACTTCCCGCCAACATGTGGGGCGCGGAGTTCCTTCCGCAGACTAGGATCATCCCACTGTGTGACCTCGTCATCACCCACGGCGGCAACAACACGACCACCGAGGCGCTGCACTTCGGCAAGCCGATGATCGTGCTGCCGCTCTTCTGGGACCAGTACGACAATGCCCAGAGAATGGATGAGTTGGGCTATGGTGTCAGGCTTTCGACCTACACCTTCACCGACGACGAGCTGAAGGGGGCGGTCGCGCGGCTGCTCGGCGACACCGAGCTGCGCGCGAGGCTGGCCGCCGCGGGCGAGGAGATCCGGCGCCGTGACGGGCTGCGCAAGGCCGCCGACCTGATCGAGCAGCTCGGCAAATAGCACGTCCCCTTTGAGAGATGAAGTCTTCCGATGCGTGAACTGATCAACCCCGCCACCGGGCTCCCGTGTGCCGAAATTCCGGACACGCCGGTGGAGGGCGTGGCGACGGCCGTACGGTCGGCGCGCGCGGCGTTCGAGACGTGGTCGCAGACCACTCCGGCCGAGCGCCAGCGTCTGCTGCTGCGGCTGGCCGACCTGGTGGAGGCTGACGCCGAAGAGCTGACCAGGCTCGAAGTGGAGGAGACGGGCAAGCCCGCCGCGGTGTTCAGAGACGGCGAGCTGCCGTTCGCCGCCGACAACCTGCGCTTCTTCGCCGGCGCCGCCCGCTCCCTCGAAGGGTCGGGCGCCGGCGTGTTCAGCCCCGGCTACACCTCGGTCATGCTGCGCCGCCCCGTCGGGGTGGTGGGGTCGATCGCGCCATGGAACTTCCCGTTCGTCATGGCCGTGTGGAAGATCGGCCCGGCGGTGGCCGCGGGCAACGCGGTGGTGATCAAGCCCGCCCCTCAGACGCCGCGTACGACGCTGCGGCTGGCGGAGTTGTTCGCCCAGGCGGGCGCGCCCGAAGGGCTCGTCCAGGCGGTCATAGGGGCCGCGCAGGTCGGTCAGGCACTGGTCACCGACCCCGGGGTCGACATGGTCAGCGTCACGGGCTCGACGGAGACCGGCCGCGCCGTGATGGCCGGTGCGGCGGGCACGCTCAAGCGGGTCCATCTGGAGCTCGGCGGCAAGGCCCCGGCGCTGGTCTTCGAGGACGCCGATCTGGCCGAGATGGCTCATGGCGTGGCCATGGGGGCGACGTACAACAGCGGGCAGGACTGCACGGCGGCCACCCGCGTCTACGTCGCCCGGGAGGTGTACGCGGACGCCGTCGAGGCGATTCGGGCAACTCTTGCCAATATCACCGTCGGCGACCCGTGGGACCCGGCGACCGACATCGGCCCCCTGATCTCGGCGGCCCACCGGGACCGGGTGCACGGGTTCGTCTCGAGATCCGGCGGGCGGGTTCTCCACGGGGGCTCGCCGATCGACCGGCCGGGGTTTTACTATTCGCCTACGCTTGTCAGCGAGGTCGCTCAGGACAGCGAGATCGTCCAGGGTGAGCTTTTCGGTCCTGTTCTGGTCGCTCTGCCCTTCGAGGGCGAGGACGAGGCCGTCAGGCTGGCCAATGACACCCGATACGGTCTGGCCTCGTCGGTGTGGTCGCGCGACGTGTCGCGGGCGATGCGCGTGTCGCATCGGCTCGATGTGGGTGTGACCTGGGTCAACGACCATCTGCCCATCGCCAGTGAGGCGCCGCACGGCGGGGTGAAGGGCAGCGGGTTCGGCAAGGACATGAGCCAGGAGGCGGTGCAGGACTACACGGTGACGCGGCACCTGATGGTGAAGCACGCGGCACCGGCCGAGCGGGATTCGTTCCGGCCCGCCTGAAAACGTGTACGGCGATAGACGCCCCGAAGCGCTGCTTTGGGCGTGTTTGATGGGATATGTTCGGTTGGCCGATCTGGTACGGGTTGTGTTCCAATTACCCAGCCGGACAGAATCCCATGCGCCACACGCGTGTCTGATTTTTTCGAGCACGTACCGGCGAGAGGTTGCGAGAGTCAGTGAGGACGGATAACCCCAGACATACGAGGTCAGGGGAGCACACAGGCGGACGGTTCCGGCTGGGGAACTGGCGTGTGCGCTCAAGGCTGGTCGCGCTGATCCTCATCCCCACGGTCGTGGGTGTGCTGCTCGCCGGCGTCCAGCTGGCCGACGCCATCGGCACCAGCGCCGAATACCGCCGGCTCACCCAGGTCGCCGAGCTGGTGCAGCGCATCGGCGCGCTCAACCACGAGCTCGGCAAGGAGCGCACGCTCACCGCGTGGTACGTCGCCGACCGCAGGAAGGCCCAGCGCTTCGTCCAGGTCAAGACCCAGCGGCAGGCGACCGACAAGGCCAAGCAGGACGTCGTCAACGCGGCCTCGGCTATCGACGCCACCCACTCGACCCGCGTCCGCGAGGGCGTCGCCAACATGAACCGCTGGCTCAACGGCCTCGACAGCCTGCGCGCCTCCATGGTCGGCAACGTGCCCCCGCGCGCCGTCATCGGCACCTACACCACGATGGTCGACGTCTTCTCGTCGGTCCAGGCCGGCATGGGCGACGGCGTCACCGACGACTCACTCCTGGGCGACGTCGCCGCGCTCGGCGCGCTCCAGCGGGCCAAGGAGGAGGTCTCGCGGCAGCAGATCATCCTCCTCGTGGCGCTCGTCCAGACCAAGCTCGACAGCGACGACTGGGCGGAGTTCCTCGGCTCCTGGAACAAGCAGCAGGCCGAGCAGCTCACCTTCGAGCAGGAGGCCGACCCGGCGGACCTGGAGGCATACCACCAGGGCGTCAAGGGCCTGGAGGTCGACCTCGCCGACGCCATGCGGCAGCGGGCGCTCGCCCAGGTGCGCGCCCTCAACCGGATCAGGGACCTCGACGTCACCACGCGGGCCGACCGTACCCGCTGGTTCGAGAGCACCACCGTGACCGGCAACGCCATGCGCAAGGTCGAGGACGGCCTGGCCACCAAGATCGTGGCCGGCACTCGCGACCTCAGCGACACCGAGCAGCGCAACGCGATCATCTCCGGTGCGATGATCCTCGTGCTGCTGCTCCTCGTCCTGATCATCACCACCCGCGTGGCCGGCTCCCTGGTCCGCCCGCTGCGCCGGCTGCGCGCCGAAGCGCTCCAGGTCGCCACGACCCGGCTGCCCGAGACCGTCCGCCTGCTGCGCGAGTCCGGTGAGGGCGCCCACGTGCCCGAGATGCCGTCGGTCGGCGTCAACACCCGTGACGAGATCGGTGAAGTGGCGCGGGCGTTCGACGAGGTCCACCGCGAGGCCATCCGGCTGGCCGGCGACGAGGCCAAGCTGCGTGCGAACGTCAACTCCATGTTCGTCAACCTCTCCCGGCGCAGCCAGACGCTCGTCGAGCGGCAGCTGCAGCTCATCGAGGGCCTGGAGCAGGGTGAGGAGGACGAGCAGCGGCTCGCCAACCTGTTCCGCCTCGACCACCTGGCCACCCGCATGCGTCGCAACAGCGAGAACCTCCTGGTCCTCGCCGGCCAGGAGGCCGCGCGCAAGTGGAGCGAGCCGGTGCCGCTGGTCGACATCGCCCGCGCTTCGCTCTCCGAGGTCGAGAACTACGAACGTGTCCAGATCCAGATCGCGTCCGGCACCCTCATCGTCGGCCCGGCCGTCACCGACGCCGTCCACCTGCTCGCCGAGCTGATCGAGAACGCCATCTCGTTCTCCCCTCGCGAGAGCAAGGTCCAGGTGACCAGCTCGCCGGTCGAGGGTGGCGTGCTCGTGTCGATCAACGACCTGGGCATCGGCATGAGCCAGGACGAGCTGGCCGAGGCCAACTGGCGGCTGGCGAACCCGCCCGTCGTGGACGTGTCCGTGTCGCGGCGCATGGGTCTGTTCGTGGTCGGCCGCCTGGCCCTGCGTCACGGCATCCGGGTGCAGCTCAGCATGCGGGAGACGGGCGGTCTGAGCGCGCTCGTCATGATGCCCGACATGCTCATCAGCGACGGCTCGGGCACGCCACAGCAGGGCGGCCAGTACGAAGCGTTCACGACGTTCGACCCGAGCATGTTCGGGCAGCCGTCCACGAACGGATCGGGCTCGCGCTCCGGGGCGCTCTCGGGCGAGAGCTTCGAGCAGGTCGTGGACACGCAGTGGCCGGGGTCGCTGCCGGCGCCGGGCACCGGCAACTGGCCGTCGTTCGGCGAGCAGCAGCCCGCCGCCTTCGGCGAGCAGCCCGAGCAGCAACCGGCCGCGTTCGGCGAACAACCACCGGCGTTCGGGGAGCAACCACCAGCCTTCGGCGACCAGCCGTCGCCGTTCGCGGGGCAGCCGCAGGGAGCGCAGGAGGAGCCGGCCTGGCCGTCCTTCGCCCAGGAGCCGCCGCCCACGCCGTCGCCGTTCGGCGAGCAGCGGTGGCCCTCGTTCTCGGACGAGCCGCCGCCTTCCTCCGAGTCGCAGCCGTTCGCGGAGAACCGGTGGCCGTCGTTCGCCGAGCAGCCGCCGCCGCTGCAGGACGACGAGCCGCGCTGGCCGTCGTTCGCGACGGAGCCGCCGCAGCAGCAGCCGCAGGAGGAACCGCGGTGGTCGTCGTTCGCCGACCCGTTGCCGCGCAGGTCGTTGTTCGAGGCGGAGGAGCGGTCGCGGCCGCAGTTCGACCCGTCGTACCGCTCGCCGTTCTCGGAGGAGCCCAAGCCCGCCGACCAGTTCGAGCAGAACGGGAACCCCGACTACAACCCGTTCGGGCCCGGCGACTACTCCTCGCAGGACATGACCGGGCCGCTGCCCGCGGTGCGCAACTCGCCCATGGAGGAGCAGAGCGAGGAGTTCCTGCCGATCTTCTCGTCGGTGGGCTCCGACTGGTTCCGCAGGCCGGAGCCGGAGCAGTTGCGGCCTCGTACCGAGCCGCACCCTGAGCCCGAGTCGGAGCACGAGATCACCGCCGTGCACCCGGCGGTGCCCGCGGACCCGCCGCCGTCCGCTCCCGCCCCGGGGACGCCGGGCAAGCTGCCGCAGCGCAAGCCGGGGCAGTCGGGTGCCGGCGCGTCGTGGTCCTCGCCCGCGGACACCGGCTTCCAGGCCGCGCAGGCCGCCGCGCAGCCTGCGCAGGCCGGCACGACGGCTTCGGGGCTGCCCCGTCGTGTCCCCAAAGCCAACCTGGTGCCCGGCACGGCCAGCCTCGCCGAGCCCCAAACCACATCACCGGCGCCGCAGATCTCACCTGAGCGGTTGCGCAGCAGGCTCTCCAGCTTCCAGCAGGGTGTCCGGCAAGGCCGAGCGTTCACCCGCGGAGAAGAAAATGAGGAGGACAAATGAGAGAAATGAGCCAGGGAGCGCGCGGCATCAGCTGGCTGATCACGGACTTCGTGAACAACGTGCCAGGCGTCGCCCACACTGTCGTGGTGTCGTCTGACGGGTTGCCACTGGCCTTCTCCGAGGGTTTTCCCAAGGACCGGGCCGACCAGCTCGCCGCGGTGGCCTCGGGTGTGATCAGTTTGACCCAGGGAGCTGCACGGGTCTTCGAGGGCGGTATGGTGACCCAGACCGTCATCGAGATGCAGCGAGGGCTCCTGATGATCATGTCGATCAGCGATGGGTCCTGCCTGGCTGTCCTGGCCGCACCAGACTGTGACATGGGTCTGGTGGCATACCAGATGACTCTGCTGGTCGAGCGGGCGGGCCAGGTGCTGACTCCGGCCGTGCGCGCGGAGCTGCAAGCGGCCCGTCCCCGCTAGGGGGCGGTGACAGGAGATCATGGTGTCAGGTCAGGGTTGGGCTGGTGATAGTACGCCGCCGCATCCGGCGGTCCCCCGTCCGCAGAAGCCGAGTTCCCTGGTACGGCCCTATGCCGTGACCGGGGGGCGCACCGCGCCGCGGATGAAGTTCGCCATGGAGGCCCTGGTGTCCTCCGTGACATCGGAATACCAAGACATTTCCCTACTTAGTCCGGAGTATCAGGCGATTATTCAGCTGACCCGGAACGTCAGGTCGGTTGCCGAGATCTCCGCCCTTTTACGCCAGCCTCTCGGCGTGGTCCGGGTGCTGATCGCCGACATGGCGTCGGAGGGCCTGATCCGCGTGCACCAGCCTGCGCTGGACGCGGGAAAGCCGGACCTCAACTTGCTCGAAAGGGTGCTCAGTGGACTTCGCAGGCTCTAGCCCCGGCCTAACCTCGACGAAGATCGTCGTGGCCGGGGGCTTCGGCGTGGGGAAGACGACGTTCGTGGGTGCGGTGTCGGAGATCCTGCCGCTCACCACCGAAGCGGTCATGACGGACGCCTCGGCGCACGTCGACGACGTCTCGCTCACGCCGAACAAGACGACGACGACCGTGGCGATGGACTTCGGCCGGGTCTCTCTCGACCGTGACCTGATCCTTTATCTGTTCGGCACGCCCGGGCAACATCGGTTCTGGTTCATGTGGGACGACCTGGTGCGCGGGGCGATCGGCGCGGTGGTGCTGGTCGACACGCGGCGTCTGGCCGACAGCTTCCCCGCCATCGACTACTTCGAAGAGGCCAAGCTGCCCTTCGTGATCGGCATCAACGGCTGGGACGGCCAGTTCGCGCACGCGGAGGAGGAGATCCGCGAGGCGCTGTCGATCGGCGGCCACATCCCGATCGTGCGGCTGGACGCCCGGCAGCGCGAATCCGTCAAGGGCACCTTGATCACGCTGGTCGAGCACGCCCTGACCCGCCACATGCACAGCCCGGTCTAGCCGGCTCAGCGGCCCGCCACCCTTGCCTGACCGGGGTGGCGGGCCGTTCGCTGCCCCGGCTCTGGACGGGTCAGCACCCGCTAGCCAGAGCGGGGCATCAAAGATCCTCGCCGTCGCGCAGGCCCACCTGGGAGCCCACGTCGTCGATCTCCATCGCCGAGAGCACGACCTGGAGCAGGCCGGGGAAGCGGGCCTGTAAGTCCTCTCCGCGCAGGGTCACATAGCACCGGGTGCCTTCCTGGCGGGTGCGGGTCAGCCCGGCGTCGCGCAGCACGCGCAGGTGATGGCTGAGCGTCGATTTGGCCACCGGTGCGCGGAGTTGCCCCCAGCCGCGCTCGTGGCCGTCGGCCAGCACGCGCACCAGTCCGACCCGGATCGGGTCGCTCAGCGCGGCCATCACCTCGATCAGTGCGATCTCGCCCAACTCGGGATGATGTGCCTTCTGCATACGTCCATGCTAGCTTGTTCGACGTTTCACGAACATCGAACATAGGGGGACGATGTGACCGATCAACCAGGCGGCCGGATGGAGGGCAAAGCGGTGATCGTGACAGGGGCGGGCACGGGGATCGGGCGCGCCGCCGCGCTCGCCTTCGCCCGCGCCGGAGCGCACGTGCTGGGGGTCGGCCGCCGCGCCGACGTGCTGCGGGAGACCGCGGACCAGCACCCCGGCATCGCCGTCCGCGCCGCCGACGTCCGCGGCGAGCACGCGCCGGGGACGATCGTCGGCGCGGCGATCGAGCGGTGGGGGCGCCTCGACGTGCTCGTCAACAGCGCCGGCGCCACCGCCATGATGGCGCTGGCCGACACCGACGCCGAGCGCGTCGGAGACCTGTTCGCGCTCAACGTCACCGCTCCCAGCCTGCTCGCCCGCGCCGCGCTGCCGCACCTGAAGGCCACCAGCGGCACGATCGTCAACGTCTCCAGCACGTACGGGCACCGCCCACTGCCCGGCGCCGCCCACTACGCCGCCTCAAAGGCCGCCCTGGAGCAGTTGACCCGCAGCTGGGCCCTGGAGCTCGCGCCTGACGGCATCCGCGTCAACGCCCTGGCCCCCGGCCCGACCGAGAGCGAGGCCCTGGCAGCCTCCGGGCTGCCCCAGGACACGGTCGAGCAGATCAAGCGGGATGAGGCCGCCCGCATCCCGCTCGGCCGCCGTGGCGAGCCCGACGAGGTGGCCGCCTGGATCGTGCACCTCGCCGATCCCGCCGCCACCTGGATCACCGGCCAGGTCCTCACCGTCGACGGCGGCTTGGAGCTGGCGTGAGCCCGGGGCGGCTCATATGCGGGAGAGCAGCTCCGCCTTCTTGACCCGGAACTCCTCCTCGGTCAGCAGCCCGGCGTCGCGCAGCTCGCCGAGCTTGGCGATCAGCCCGGCGACGTCGGCCACGGCCGAGGGGAGCGCCTTCGGCTCGGGGGCGGGGATGGCGGCGAGGACGGCGGCGGCGAAGGGCAGGGACTTGTGGGTGGCGCCCCAGCCCAGCCCGAAGACGACGGCGGCGGGATCCTTGTCGGGCTCGGGAGGCGGCCGCCGCCCCCGCACCCTGAGCCGCAGGCACCCGCTCGCCCCATCCGGCGCGTGCCAGTCGACACCCTCCAGGTCGGCGGGGGTGTAGCGCTGGTCGCCCGCCGCGTACTTGGCCGACGTCGCTCCCGACCAGAACCAGGTGAGGGTGATGGTGTCGCCGTCGAAGGCCGCCGCGCCGTCCCAGCCCTTGAAGGCGCGCGGCGGCTCAGGAGGGGCGACCAGGAAACGCGTGGCGGGGCCGCGGTCGGTGAGGGCCGAGCGCAGCTCGTCCGCGTAGTAGTCGGCGAGCGACTCCTTGCCGGCGGGCAACACCAGCCGATAGGGGTCGGCGGCCTCCTTGAGCTGCCCGGCCGCGGCGGTCATCAGGGGGTCGGCGCCACGTCTGGGCTCAGCCCGCAGCACCACGGTGCCCCGCTTGCCTGGAGTGAGGGTGACCTCGGCGATCGCCTCGTGGGGCACCACTCGCTCGCCGAGTTCGGAGAGAAGTTTGGACGCTTTTCCGCTGTCGGGCTTGATGCGCAGAAATTCGGATTCGAACTCCCACGAGCAGCCCCGGCCTGCCAGCACATCCGCCACGAAATCCAGAATAGGCTTTCCTTCGCCAACGGGCCGGAGTACAACCACGTAACCGGCTGAAGGAACACCGTGACGGCGGCCCGCCCCGTGCCGGTCAGCAGGCGTCTCCCTGGAGGCCCCAGCCATGTGCGGCGTCTGGCGTGACCTTGGCGCCAGCCGTAAAGAATGACGGTTTTTGCACAGCCGCACAGCCGCACAGCCGCACAGCCGCACAGCCGCGGTGCGAACACGGCCGCGTGGCTGCGGACCGGGGGCGAGGCGGAAGAGGGAAGGGTTTACACGGTCGCGTGGCCGCGGACCAGGCGGCCGACTTCGGCCCGCAGGTGCACGAAGTCGGGGTGCTCGCGGGTGGAGATCTGGTCGCGCGGCGCGGGCAGGTCCACCTTGAGGTCGCCCACCACGTGCGCCGGGGCCTTGGAGAGCACCACCACGCGGTCGCCGACGTAGACGCTCTCGTCGATGTCGTGCGTGATGAGCACGATCGTCATTTGGTGGTGGCCGCGCACCTTGAGCACCAGATCTTCCAGGTCCTCGCGGGTCTGGGCGTCGACCGAGCCGAACGGCTCGTCCATGAGCATCAGGGTCGGCCGGTAGGCCAGCGCACGCGCGATCGCCACCCGCTGCTGCATGCCGCCGGAGAGCTGGAACGGATATTTGCGCCCCGCGTCCTGCAGCCCGACCGACTCCAATGCCTCGTGGGCGGCCTCGCGGCGCCGGCGCTTGTCCATGTTCTTGCGGCGCAGCGGCAGCGCCACGTTGTCGGCCACCGACATCCACGGGAACAACGAGCGGCTGTAGTCCTGGAAGACGACGGCCAGGTTGTCGGGGGTCTGGCGCACCACGGCGCCCTCGACCCTGATCTCACCACCTGTCGGGGTGATCAGGCCGGCGATCGAGCGCAGCAGCGTCGACTTCCCACATCCCGAGGGGCCGACGATGCACAGCAGCTCACCCGCCGCGACGCTCAGGTTGAGCCCGTCGATGGCGTGGTGCGCGTTCGGGCTGCCGCCGCCGTAAACGTGGGAGAGGTTGTCTATCTCGAGCAATGGATGTCCTTGGGGACGAGGCCGCAGATTGCACGGCGGCTCTTGCGGAGCCGGGGACAACAACATTATCGGAGGGTAAATTGCCGGACATGTCGGTTAGGTAACCTCTTGGGAACGTGATCTCAGTCTTTCACGGGCGCCAACGCCATGGGAGGCACGGTCACGGAGCCGCCAGTTGCTGGGCGGCGTGGTGCCAGCCGAGCACCCGGCGCTCCGCGACCAGGAAGAGCTCGTTGAGCACGTATCCCAGCACCCCCAGCAACACGATCCCGGCCCAGATTCCGGGCAGGTCGAACGTGGAGTAGGCGTCGGTGATCTGGAAACCGATGCCGTTCGTGGTGCCGGGCAGCAGCTCGGAAAAGACCATGACGATCAGCGAGAGCGACAGGGCCAGTCGCAGCCCGGCGAACATCTTGGGCAGCGTGGACGGCACCACCACCCGCACCAGCAGCTCCGCCCGTGACAGCCGGAACGCCCGGCTCGTCTGCAGGTGCAGCGGCTCGACCGAGCGGGCGCCGTCGGCGGTGTTGAGCAGCACCGGCCACACGATGCTGAACATGATGAACGCCAGCTGCATCTTCAGCCCGAACCCGAACACCACGAGGAAGACGGTGACCAGCGCGGGCGGCGGGATCGCGCGCAGGAACTGCAACACCCCGTCGAGATAGTCGTACGCTCTGGCGGACAGCCCCACCGCCAGCCCGAGCACGACCCCGGCCAGCGCGCCCCCTGCGAAGCCCGCGGCCATCCTGCCCAGGCTCGGCAGGATGTTCTCCACCGCCGCGTCGGTCAGGAACAACGCATCTGGCGGGCCCGAGAACCACATGGTGTGCATCCGGGTCACGATCGTGCTCGGCGGCGGGAAGAACGTGCTGCCCGCCACCCGCGTGGCCGTCTCCCAGGCCATGACGAGCACGAGCAGGACCACCCAGCGGAACGCCGCCGTGCGCAGCCCTCTGCGCCTCATGGCCGCTCTCCCAACTGCGCGTGATGCCAGCGGAACGCCCGCCGCTCGGCGGCCACCAGCAGCGCGTTGACCACGACTCCGAACAGGCCGACCCAGAACACCCCGGCCAGGATGTCGGCCATCCGCGCGGGCACGGCGATCCCGGCGAAGAAGATGAACACGCCGATGCCCTCGCCCCGCCCGGCCACGATCTCGGTGCTGACGGTCAGGATGAGCGCCACCCCGGCGGCCAGCCTGACGCCGGTGGTGATGAAGGGCGCCGACGACGGCAGCGACACGCGCAGCAGCACCGCCAGGGGGCCGAAGCCGTACGATTTGAGCGACTCCTTGGCCAGCGGGTCGACGCCGCGCAGGCCGTACATCGTGTTGTAGAGGATGGGCCACAACGAGGCGTAGACCACCAGCGTGACGCGCAACTGGAGCCCGGTGCCGATGACGAGGGCCACCAGCGGGATGAGCGCCACCGACGGGATCGGCCGCAGGAACTCCACGACCGACCGCATCGCGGCGTCGATGAGCGGGACGCTGCCGAGCAGCAGGCCGAGCGGCACCGCGATGGCCGTCGCGATGCCCAGCCCCATCGCCCAGGCGAGCAGGCTGGTCAGGGCATGCCCGAGGAAGGCGGGGTCGGCGAGCAGTGTGACCGCCCGCCCGACGATCTCCGTGGCCGGCGGCAGGAACTCCGGATCGGCCAGGCCCGTCCGGCTGACCAGCTCGATCAGGGCGGCGAAGGCGAGCGCCCCGGCCGCCCGGCGTGACCAGCGGGTGGTCGTGGACGCCGGGCGGGCACGGGACAGGGTCTGAGCGCTCACCCTGACGTGGTGGGCGACATGAGGGTCTTCACGTCGATCGCCTTGGACAACCACTTGGCCTCCAGCATCCAGTCGGCCACCCGCTGGAGGCGGACCGGATTGTCGTTGCTGGAGAAGTAGGGGAAGGTGACGGTGGCCGCCGTGGCGGCGTTGATCTGCGTGAAGGTCGGCAGCACCTTGGCCACGACCTCACGGTTGTTCTCCATCAGCTTGCCCGCGTTGTGGATGGCCCGCTGGAACGCCGCGGCGACCTTGGGGTTCTTGTCGTACCACTCCTGCGTGCTGACGTAGCCGGAGATCGGGAACTCCGCGGCGGGGCCGGACGCGGGGTCGAGGATCTTGCGGGCGCCCATCGAGGCCGTGGCCGCCGTGACCATCGGCTCGCCGAGGTAGGCGGCGTCGATCTGGCCGCCCTTCCAGGAGGGCATGATGTTCTGGAACGTCACCTGCACGTATTTGATCGTGGCCGGATCGACGTTGTTGGCCTTGAGCACCTGTGTGAGCGCCAGCTCCTGGAAGTTGTGCAGGACGTTCACATTGATCGTCTTGCCTTCGAGGTCCTTCGGCGCCTTGATGGGCGAGTCGGGCAGCGCCATGATGCTCAGCGAGTCGGGGGAGGCGCGCGAACCCTCGGCCAGGATCCGCAGCTTGAGCGAGCCCTTGTCGTGGGCGGCGAACATCGAGACGTAGTTGCCGAACATGGCGTCGATCTCGCCGTTCAGCATCATGGGGATGGCCTCGGGGGAGGCCTGGACGACCTGCGGGGTGACCTCCAGCCCCTCCTTCTCGAAGAGCCCCTGGTCGATGGCCACGTAGAGGGCTGCGCTGTCGATGGCGGGCAGGGTGGCGACCTTGATCTCCGTCTTCTCCAGGCCGCCGTTGGCGGGTGCGGACGATGGCGCACTGGCGGTCGTTGAGCCGCCGGTGCTGCACGCGACTACACCGAGTATCAGAGCGATCCCGATGATGGCGGTCCTGGCGGGACGGCCAAGCCTCATGTCAGGGACTCCCTTCAGATGGAGCCAGGGGGGAACCGGGGGGCTTCTGCTCCCGGGGGACTGCGTGCCTGACGCACAACAGAGATCGACGGTAGCACCAAATTAGCGGTCATTATCGCGAGAACAGCACTTGTGGTTGCAATGTCTGCTTCCGGCTCTATCGTGAAATTCTGACGACCGATACGCGTACGAATGTTTGTCCGTTTTGGGACTGGAGGTGAGCGCGAGACATCAGTTAGCTGATGGTGCATACTATTCGATCTTTTCTGCGAGTCAAGAGGTGGCCCGCGGGCGGCTCTTTATTGCCTGTTTCACCTGATGAGAGGCCCTCTACTGATTCTGTCGAATTTTCTGGACAACAAGGGATAAACGCCCCATCTGGGCACTAGTGGTGGTTGGCCCCTGGCGACCCCTGTGCTCAAATGGCGCTTATCTGGACGTACATATTGCCCCACCTGCAATAACCTGCACGGCCCCCGAGAATTCCCCCTCCAGGCGAGAGGTTGCGAAGGCAAGTGAGAACGCAGAGCGCCGAAGCTTCCGCCGACCGCGAGCCGCACGGGCATGAGAAGCGACGGTTGCCTCAGCCGACCTCGAAAAGGTTCGGATTGGGCAACTGGCACGTACGGTCGCGGCTTGTCGCGCTGATCGTCGTTCCCACGGCCGTGGCCGTGGGGCTGGGCGGACTGAACGTGATCACCTCGCTCAGTGACGCCAACACCTATCAGACCCTCAGAGAGGTCGCCGAGTTCAGCCAGCAACTCGGCACCGTCACGCACGAGCTGTCCTTCGAACGCGACGAGACCGCGCTCTTCATCGCCCAGGGCCGTCCCGGTAACCGCGAAGCCCAGCTGCGCACCACCTACAGCGCGGTGAACAGCCACATCGAGGAGGCCAAGGAGCGGGCGGCGGCGATCACGGACACCCACGCCGACGCCGTACGACCGGTGTTGCGCCGGCTCGACGAGATCCGGACGGTACGCGACACGGCGGTCAACGGGAAGATCCAGCCCCTCCCGATGATCCAGAAGTACTCGCAGATCATCGCGACCCTGCTGCAGTTCCACGACCAGGTCGGCACGGTCGCGGTGGACGACGAGGTGTCACGCAGCGCCGGCTCGCGGGCCGCCATCGCCAGGGCCAAGGAGCAGGCGTCCGAGCAGCGCGGCATCCTGGCCAGCGCGCTGGACAGGAAGGGCTTCGACAGCGGCGAGCTCGACGCGCTCTCCGACGCCAAGTCGCGTGAGGAAAGTGAGACGACGCTGTTCGCCACCCTGGCCAACCTCGAACAACTCGAGCTCTATCGCAACACGGTCGTGGGCCGGGACGTCGACCAGACCGACCTGTTCAGGCTCCGGGCCATGGCGCAGTCGGCCGAGGGCAAGGAGCTGAGCATCGGTGGCCGGCCCGCCCAGGACGCGGCCACGTGGGTCGAGGTCAGCACCGGCAAGATCGACGCGCTGCGCACCGTGGAGAAGGAGTTGTCGTCCTCGGTCATCCTGCGTGCCAGGGCCCTGGAGGAGAGCGCCAACCGCTCGGCGCTGATCTCCGGCGGCTTCATCCTGGTGCTGCTGCTCGTGGTGCTCGCGATCATCTCGCTCATCGCCCGCTCGCTGATCAGGCCGCTGCGCAAGCTGCGCGGCGAGGCGCTCGACATCGCGGGCAACCGCCTGCCGGGCACCGTGCGCGAGTTGCGCGAAAGCGGAGAAGGAACGGTCCCGCCGGTCGACCCGATCGGCGTGGACACGCACGACGAGATCGGTGAGGTCGCGCGGGCGTTCGACGAGGTGCACCGTGAGGCGGTGCGGCTGGCGGGCGAGGAGGCGCGGCTGCGGAGCAATGTGAACGCGATGTTCGTGAACTTGTCGCGGCGTAGTCAGACGCTGGTGGAGCGGCAGATCACGTTGATCGATGGTCTGGAGCAGGGTGAGCAGGACGAGCAGCGGCTCGGGAACTTGTTCAAGCTGGACCATCTGGCCACGCGTATGCGGCGTAACAGTGAGAACCTGCTGGTGCTGGCGGGGCAGGACCCGCCGCGCCGCTGGAGCCAGCCGGTCAAGCTGGTCGACGTCGCCCGCGCCTCCCTGTCGGAGGTGGAGAACTACGAGCGGGTCGTGTTGCAGGTGCCCGACGGGGTGTCGGTGGCGGGTCAGGCGGTCAACGACGTCATCCACCTGATCGCGGAGCTGGTGGAGAACGCTCTGTCGTTCTCGCCGCGTGAGACCAGGGTGACGGTGTCGGGCAGCAGGATCGACGGCGGCGGCGTGATGTTGTCGATCACCGACTCCGGCATCGGGATGACGCAGGAGGAGCTGGCCCAGGCGAACGAGCGCCTGACGGACGCGCCGACCGTGGACGTGTCGGTGTCGCGGCGCATGGGCCTGTTCGTGGTCGCCCGCCTGGCGCACCGCCACGGCATCCGGGTGCAACTGCGCCCGCACAGTTCCGGCGGGCTGACCGCGATGGTGCTGATCCCGGAGAACATGCTGGGCTCGCAGGCGCCTCCCCCCACCGGCACGCCGTCCTTCTCCGGCAACCAGCCTCCCGCGTTCTCCGGCAACCAGCCCTCCACGTTCTCCGGCAACCAGCCCTCCGCCCTCGCGGGCGCGGCGAGCGGCGGGCCCAGGGACGAGCCGTACTCCGGCCCGCATCCCGCCCCGCCGGCCGTGGACTGGCCGCAACCCCCGTACCAGCTGGGCCCCGGCCACCCGTCCTTCCCGTCGAACCCGGACCCGGGCGGCAACTGGCCGCCGTCGGCTCCCTGGCAGCCCGAGCCCGGCGGCTGGCCGCAGGAGCCGCTCGGCTACGACGGGGCCGACGTGTGGAACTCGGGCGGCCCGCACCGGGGCCCGGCACTGAACGGCGACCGCGGCCTGCCCAGGCGGCCCGGCCCCGAGCCCCCGCCGGGGGGCTGGAGCAACGGCACGATGCCGCCGCAGCGGCCGGGGTTCGGCCACCAGGATGCGGATCCGGGCGCGGCGGGGTCCATCCCGGCGGCCCCGCCCGCCTCGGGCGGGGACGACTACCTGCCGATCTTCGCCGCCGTCGAGTCCGCCTGGTTCGGCCGCGACGGGAGTGGCGCAAGCTGGGGCCCGTCCAAGGCGGACGAAGGCTGGAGCGCGGCAGAAGCGGTGGTGGAGCCAGTGCGTAATGGATCGACGGCCGCCGGGCTGCCCAAGCGGGTGCCCAAGGCCAACCTGGTGCCCGGATCGGCGGACACCTCGTCGTCGCCGAAGGGGGTGACGCCGATGCCGTCGGTGTCGCCGGACCGGATCCGTAACCGGCTCTCCAGCTTCCAGCAGGGGTTCCGGGCGGCACGTGATGACATCAGCGAGGGCAGGGCGTTCCCCTCTGGCCCGGCGGACGACAACAGAGAGGAGGACGCATGAGAGACCTGAGTCACGCGGCACGCGGAGTCGACTGGCTGATCACCGATTTCGTCAGCACCGTTCCCGGGGTCGCGCACGCGGTGGTGGTCTCGTCTGATGGGTTGCCGCTTGCGGCGTCGTCGGGTTTTCCGGCTGATCGGGCGGATCAGCTGGCGGCGATCGCGTCGGGTCTGGTGAGTTTGACGCAGGGTGCGGCGCGGGTGTTCGAGGGGGGTGCGGTTAATCAGACGATTGTGGAGATGCAGCGTGGGTTGATGCTGATCATGTCGATCAGTGATGGTTCGTGTCTGGCGGTGCTGGCGGCTCCGGATTGCGACATGGGGTTGGTGGCGTATCAGATGACGCTGATGGTTGATCGCGCCGGTCAGGTGCTGACTCCGGCTGTGCGCGCGGAGCTGCGCGCCAGCCAGACAAGGTGACGTAGGTGACAGACCCCCGATGGAACAGCGGCGACTGGGTGCCTCCGCCTCAGCCCCAGTCCCCGTCGCCGCTGAATCCCGACCCGGCATCGCCCGTCCGGCCGTACGCGGTGACAGGCGGACGAACGGCGCCGCGGGTCAAGCTGGCGATGGAGGCCCTGGTGTCCTCGGCGACCGCCGAGCAGCGGGAGTTCTCGCACATCACGCCGGAGTACCAGGCGATCAGCCAACTGTGCCGGCAGGTCCGGTCGGTGGCGGAGGTGTCGGCCCTGCTGCGGATCCCCCTGGGCGTGGTACGGGTCCTGATCGCTGACATGGCCGCCGAAGGTCTGGTCCGCGTGCACCAGCCACAGCTGGATGAGGGTAGGCCGGACGTCAATCTGCTCGAAAGGGTGCTCAGTGGACTTCGCAGGCTCTAGCCCCGGCCTCACCTCGACGAAGATCGTGGTGGCTGGAGGTTTCGGGGTGGGCAAGACGACGTTCGTCGGCGCGGTGTCGGAGATCATGCCGTTGACCACGGAGGCCGTCATGACGGACGCCTCCGCGGGCATCGACGATCTGGGCATGACGCCGTTGAAGTCGACGACGACCGTGGCGATGGACTTCGGCCGGGTCTCTCTCGACCGTGACCTGATCCTTTATCTGTTCGGCACGCCCGGGCAACATCGGTTCTGGTTCATGTGGGACGACCTGGTGCGCGGGGCGATCGGCGCGGTGGTGCTGGTCGACACGCGGCGTCTGGCCGACAGCTTCCCCGCCATCGACTACTTCGAGGAGGCGCAACTGCCGTTCGTGGTGGGCGTCAACGGATGGGACGGAGAATATCCGCACAGCGACGCCGAAGTTCGCGATGCCCTGACCCTGGCCCCGCACATCCCGATGGTGCGCCTGGACGCCAGGTCGAAGGACTCCGTGAAGGCCGCGCTGATCAACCTGGTCGAACACGCCCTTTCGGTCAGGATGGCCGTGCCGGGCTGGGGCGGCTGAGCCCCTTCCGCGAGCGGGCGGGCTCGCGTCACTGCCCGGGGATGGGCACGACCATCGAGGCCACGTCGACCTTCGACTTCAGGTAGCCGAACTCGTACATCAGGTCCGCCACCCGCTGGATGCGCGTGGCGTTCAGCGACGTGGGGAACGTCCCCATCGCCATGGTCATCACCGCCTCCTTCGGGGTCTGGGTGTAAAGCGGGACGACCTCGGCCAGCACCGCGCGGTCGGCCGCGGCCAGGCGCTGCGCCTTGGACACGGCGCGCTGGAAGGCCGCGGCGGTTCTCGGGTGCCGGGCCGCCCACTCCTCCGTCGCGGCCCAGCCGTCGATCGGCAGCGCGTCGGTGGGGCCCGTGTTGGTGTCGAGCAACAGCCGCGCGCCCGCCTGCTGGGCGGCGGACAGGAACGGCTCCACCATCCACGCGGCGTCCACCCGCGACTCCTTGAGCGCGGCCAGTTGGGCCTCGAAGTTCACCACGACGAACTTCACCTGGTCGGGGGTCATCTCATAAGCCTTCAGATGGGCGCTCATCGACATCGTGCCCAGGTTGTCGAGCGAGTTGACGGCGATCGTCCTGCCCTTGAGGTCCTTCGGGCCCTGCAACGGGGAGTCGTTCATGACCACGACACCGGCGATGCCCGGCGCGGCCGCCAGGCTGTCGTGCAGAATCTTGATCTTCGCCGCGCCGCTGCCCTGGATGTTGATCAGGGACACGTAGCTGCCCTTGAAGATGTCCATGGTGCCGTTGAGGATCTTCGGCATGACGGCCTGCGGCGCCTGGATGACCTCCGTCCTGACGGTCAGGCCCTCCTCCTTGAAGAACCCCCTGCGGTCGGCGATGAAGACCGGAGCCGACGAAGGTGTCGGGCTGACGCCGATGGTCAGCGCGGTCTTCTCCAGGCCTCCCCGCTGACCGCCTGAGGGCGGTGCGGGGCCGGCGCCGGCGCATGCGGTGAGGACGATCGTGGCGGCGAGCGCCACGCAGGCGCGGAAGGCGGGCCCGGATCGCATGGTCCTCCTTGGCCGAGGCATCGAGGCCGCCGTGGACGCCGGGAATCGGAACCGAAGGCGGCGTCACGGAGACAGGCGGTGATCGTACAGCAGGAGTGGCGCGAATGCCATGAATTGCCCTGAGCCACGGCCCAGTGAAACATCGCTGATTGTCGGTTACTGTCCGGCTTTCATGACGTCTCTGCTTCGCTGGGGCCGATTTGCTGTACGTCATCCTTTCCAGGGAGTCAGGTGATTTGTAAGGTTGGCGCAACCTGCCTGGCGTGTGTTGAAATTGCTCTTCGTCTCGGGGGGTGCGCATCAGGTGCCGATGCCGGCGTATATGTAGGCCAGAGAGTGGAGCCAGTGAGCAACCGATCGCCTGCGGACGTCCACCGTCCCCATCCCCCTTCACCGTCGAAGCCGCATGGCCGCAACGGCGGAAAAGGACGGCGCAAATTCCGGTTCCGGGATTGGCGGGTACGCTCGCGGCTCATCGCCCTGATCGTCATCCCGACCGGGGTGAGCATCGTGGTCGGCGCACAGCAGGTCATCACGTCGTGGACGCTGGCCGGCCAGTACCAGCGCGTCATGGACAAATCCGAGCTCAGCGCCTCCGTCACCGAGCTGACCCACCAGCTGGCCCTGGAACGTGACCTCGCCGTGCACTACGTGGCCGCCGGCCGCACCCCCGAACGCGAGGAGCCGCTGCGCGCGCAGTTCGGCCCCGTGGACGCCGCCGCCGAGGCGTTCCGCGAGAAGGCCGCGACCATCACCCCCGCGTACGGCGAGAGCGCGCCGACCCTCACCCGGCAGATGCTGAGCCGCCTGCCGGAGATCGCCGCCACCCGCAGCACCGTGCTCGGCTCCGCGCTTCTCGCCCTGCCCACCGTCACCAAGTACTCCCAGATCATCGCCGTGCTCACGCAGTTCCACGACGAGATCGGCAAGGGAGGCGACCAGGAGGCGCTCGCCGGCGATGTGGCCGCGCTCTCCGCCCTGTCCAAGGCGTACAACGCCGCTTCCGAGCAGCGCGGCCTGCTCGCCGGCGCGGCCGCCGCCGGACGGTTCCAGAGCGGCGAGCTCGACCGGTTCATCGCCGCCCGCGCGCGGCAGGAGAGCGAGGTCACCGTGTTCAAGTCGGTGGCCACGCCGGACCAGCGCCAGCTGTACGACGACACCGTCACCGGCACCCTGGTGGACCGGGCCGAGGCGATCCGGCTGCGCGCGCTGGCCCAGGCCGCCGACGGCAACCGCATCGACATCGAGCCGGAGCGCCAGGACGACGCCGACCACTGGTTCGAGGCGAGCAGTGGCTCCGTGAACGGGATCTGGACCATGCAGCGCCGGCTCGGCGAGGAGATCAACGTCCACAGCAGGACACTGAAGGACGCCGCCCGCCGGGACGCGCTCCTGGCCGCCGCCTACAGCCTCCTGCTGCTGCTCGCGGTCCTGATCATCACGGCCATCATGGCCCGGTCCCTGGTCAGCCCGCTGCGCAGGCTCCGCACCGAGGCCCTGCACATCGCCGGCGCCCGCCTGCCCGAGACGGTCCGCCTGCTGCGTGAGCGCGGTGACGAGACGGGACTCGTGCCCGCGCCCATCGGAGTCGACTCCCACGACGAGATCGGCGAGGTGGCCCGGGCGTTCGACGAGGTGCACCGCGAGGCCATCAGGCTGGCCGGCGAGGAGTCCCGGCTGCGCGCCAACGTCAACGCCATGTTCGTCAACCTGTCCAGGCGCAGCCAGACCCTGGTCCAGCGGCAGATCCAGATCATCGACGGGCTGGAGCAGGGCGAGCGGGACGAACGGCGGCTCGCCGGCCTGTTCACCCTCGACCACCTGGCCACGCGCATGCGGCGCAACAACGAGAACCTGCTGGTCCTGGCCGGGCAGGACGCCCCCCGCCGGTGGAACGAGCCGGTCGGCCTAGGCGACGTGGTGCGCGCCGCGCTGTCGGAGGTCGAAGGCTACGAGCGGGTCGCGGTCAAGCTCGCCGACGGCGTCGCCGTCTCGGGACAGGCGGTCAACGACATCGTCCACCTGCTGGCGGAGCTGATCGAGAACGCCCTGGCCTTCTCGCCGTACGAGGCCCGCGTCACCGTCTCCACCGGGACGCTGGAGAGCGGCGGACTCATGCTCTCCATCGACGACACCGGCATCGGCATGACCCAGGACGAGCTCGAACAGGCCAACGCCCGGCTCGCCCGCACCCCCACGGTGGACGTGTCGGTCTCCCGCCGCATGGGGCTGTTCGTGGTCGCCCGGCTGGCGCAGCGCCACGGCGTACGGGTGCGGCTGCGCTCGCACGCGGCCGGTCTGACCGCGATCGTGCTCCTGCCCGGCTCTCTGCTCCACCCCCACCTGGGCCCGGCCCAGACCACCCCCGCCTTTCCCACTCCGGCTCCCCAACCCGCTGCCTTCTTCCCTCCGTCGCTCGCCCAGCCCTCCGGCTTCTTCACCCCACCGCCCGCCTTCTCCACGACCTCCC
>NZ_SMKP01000460.1:0-572 GCF_004349015.1 Nonomuraea diastatica | reverse complement strand
GGCCGCCCGCACCAGCCCCCACACCGGAGCCGCCGACACATCCACCTGATCACCGTCGTCAACGGCCACCGCGCTCCGCGTCACCACCACCAGCCGCGACGACCCGAACCGCTCACCGGCCAGCCATTCCTGGACGGAAGTCAGCGCGTGAGCGGTGGCACGCCGCACCGCGGCGGGGACGTCGTCGCCGGGCTCGGTGGCGGGGCATTCCACGAACGCCCACTCGGGCATCGCGTCCGTGTCCCTGAGCGACGCCAGGTCCGGATACTCCTCATCTCCAGCGGCAGGGAGCTCGGCCGGCTCCGTCCAGGTCACCTGGTAAAGGGTGTCCAGGGCGCCGGCGGTGAGTTCGGTGGACAGGGCGCGCAGCGTGAGCGCGTCGATCTCGGCCACCGGAGCGCCGGTCTCGTCCGCGATGCTCAACGTGATGCTCGCATCCGTGGCCCCGCGGGCGACCTTGACCCTCAGACCCGTCGCGCCCGCCGCGTGCAACGACACACCACTCCACGCGAACGGCAGATACGGCCGCCCCGACTCCGCCCGCGGCACCAGATCACCCAACGCCGCAACAT
>NZ_SMKP01000459.1:0-572 GCF_004349015.1 Nonomuraea diastatica | reverse complement strand
GGAGAACCTCGACGGATTCCTCGCCGCACTGCAGACGGTGATCGACCGGCACGACGTGTTGCGTACCTCCTTCCACTGGGAGGGGCTCCCGCAGCCGGTCCAGGTCGTGCACCGCAGGCCCGCGCTCCCCTTGGAGGAGAGCGACGAGTCGGTCACCCGGATGGACCTCACCAGGGCGCCGCTGCTGCGGGTGCGCGTCACACGCAACGGCGGCCACTGGCGGGTGGCGGTGCACCTGCACCACCTCGCCGGCGACCACAGCACCCTCGCCAGGATCCGCGAGGAGATCGGCGCCATCCTGGTCGGCCGACCTGATCTGCTGCCGGACCCCGTGCCCTACCGGGACATGGTCGCCCAGGCCATGCTCGGCCTGTCGGAAGCGGAGCACGAGGAGTTCTTCACCGGCCTGCTCGGCGATGTCGAGGAGCCGTGCGCACCGTACGGCGTGCTCGATGTGCACGGTGATGGCAGCGACGTTGCCGAGGCCGAGATCGTGGTCGATGCCGGTGCTGCCGAGCAGATCCGTGCGCTGGCCCGTCGCGAGGGCGTGTCCGCGGCGTCGCTGTTCCACC